>NZ_CP083241.1 GCF_022836935.1 Ancylobacter polymorphus
CATGCGCCGCGCGCGCAGCGGAAACGTCACGTTCTCCGCGACATTCATGTGCGGGAACAGGGCGTAGTTCTGGAACACGATGCCGATGTCGCGCTTGTGCGGCGGCTCAAGGGTGATGTCGCGCTCACCGAGGAAGATCGAACCGGAGGTCGGCTGGACGAAGCCGCCGAGAATGCCGAGCAGCGTGGTCTTGCCCGAGCCGGACGGCCCGAGGATCGAGACGAACTCACCCGGCGCGACGTCGAGATTGATCGCGTCAAGCGCGCGGAAGCTTCCGTAGAATTTGGAAGCGGCCCGAATGGAGACCCCGACCGTGTCGCGCGCAATCAATCTCGACATGCTGTCCCGTTTCACACGTTCAGGGGAAGAGTGGGGGCCTCGGCGGGGCCGCCGCGATTGATGGCGGCCCCGCAGCCGGTTGCTTCGCCGGCGCGCATCGCGATCACTCTTCCCGGTCCACCGCGTCGGCGAGTTTCACGAGGCTCTCAAAGTGGTAGTCCGGCTCGGTCATAACGGCCGGCGCCGGCGAGCCGCCGAAGCCTTCCTTGCCCATGCGCCGTTCGATCCAGCAGGTGCGATACCTCAGCCGCTTGGCGACGCCGATATCGTGGTACTGGCTCTGGGCGACGTGGAGGTAGTCTTCCAGCTTGTAGCCGTGCGGGCTCTGGCGGCCGCGAGCATAGGCGAAGAACTGGGGGTCCGGCTTGCAGGTCCCGACATCCTCGGCGGTCACCATGTCGTCGAAGGGCTGCTCCATCGTCCGCGCGAAATGACCGAGCGCCCAATTGTCCGAATTGGTCATCGCGACGAGGCGATAGTGCTTGCGCAGGCGCTTCAGGGCCTCAACCGTATCGGGAAAGGCCGGCCAGGCGGGAATGGACAGGCGAAACCCTTCCACCGTAGCCTCGTCGGCCGGAAGCCCCAGCTCGGCGGCCATGGTGCGGTAGGCCGGCGCCATCATCAGCGGGAAGGGCAGGCCGGGCGTCCGCTCGTGCTCGATCCCTTCCGCCTTTCCATAGCTGTGCAGGATCGTCTCGTCGTCCAGCTGCACGCCCGCCCGCTGGGCGATCGGGCGGACATAATCGAGAATGCCGGCCTCGAAATCGATGAGGGTGCCGACAACGTCGAAGGTTAGGATCTTGAACTCACGGAGTTTCATCGAATGCCTGTCCGGTTTGAGAGCGCCGGCAAACGCTAGCCCGCTTGTCAAAATGACAGAAATGATATGTTCTCATTTGCCTCATCGAATTCTGTCATGGTCAGAGACATGCGCCTCGACATCGACTCCCTCCGAGCGTTCAAGACCGTTCTGGAACTGGGCGGTGTCACGCGCGCCGCGCACAAGCTGAACCTGACCCAGTCGGCGGTCAGCCATAAGCTCACGCGCCTTGAGGAGCGCATCGGCCGACCCATTCTTCTCAAGGGCAGCAACGGCTTCGTGCCGACCTCCGAAGGGCGGAGCCTGCTGTCCTATGCCGAGCGCCTGATCGCCTTGCATGACGAAGCGGCGGCGCATTTCCGATCGTCCGAGCTCGCGGGCGAGGTCCGGCTGGGCGCCACGGAGGACGCGGCCAGCGAGTGGCTGGCGGCGGTGCTTGGCCGGTTCCGCAGGCTTCACCCGCGCGTATCTCTCAGCATCCGCGTGGCGCAGAGTCTGGTCCTGGAGGAATGGCTGCGCGTGGGCGCGCTCGATCTCGCCATGATGCAGATCTTCGTTCACGACAAGGAACCGCACGATCTCGAATTGTGGCGGGAAGATCTGATCTGGGTGCAGTCGACGGATCACCCGTTCACAATTGGCAACCAGGTTCCGTTCGTCTCTTTCGACGAAAACTGCTTCTACCGCCGCGCGGCGCAGGAGGCTCTGGCGGCCACCGGCCGAAAGCTGGACATCGTGCTGGAATGCCCGAGCTGCGAGGGCGTGACGGCCGGCGTGCGGCACGGGCTGGGGGTCGGGGTGATAAGCCGGCGGCATCTGAGGCCCGGCCTGACGGAGATATCGGACGGGCTTCCGGCCTTTCCGCCCATTTGCCACGTCGCCCGCTCGGGGAAACGGCTGCCCGCGGAGCTCGAGAAAACGCTGATGGAAGCGGTCTCCCAAGAGATGGTGGGCGAGCCCTGAGCCCCGGCGACAGCGCACGTGACGCCGGGACGGGGGGCTCGGCTCATCCCCGAGGCGGTCGCCCCGGCAGACTGCTCTCGCCATGGTATCCTGCTCCCGAAAGCGAGCAGCGGTTACACCGCATGCACCCGAACGACTGCGATGGCGCCCGCGCTGTGCGCGGACGCAGGAGGGAAAGCGCGGCGCTATTTGCCGCTCCGGCTTGGCGTTTGCAGGCCCGAACTGGACCTTCGATGGTCAGAGCAGACCAATCTTCGCCGCCCGGCTCAATTGAAAAAAAATCGGGCGGGCATTACATTATGTAATGCGCAAACTTCGCCTCGCCCTGCCGTCGATGAATGGCTTCTTCACCTTCGAGGCCGCGGCGCGTTGCGGCAATTTCGCCCGCGCCGCCGAGGAGCTCAATGTGACCCCGGCAGCGGTAAGCCGGATGATGGGCCGGCTGGAGGAGCATCTGGGCATCAGCCTGTTCGAGCGCATGCCCGGCGGCGTGACGCTGACCGAGGCCGGGCGCATCCTCTACGAGGCCATCTCGCGCGGCTTCTCCGGCATCGAGCATGCACTGCGCGAGATCGAGGACCGCAAGACCGGCGTCGAAACGGTCACGCTCTCGGTCTCGACCGGCTTCACCACGCACTGGATCATGCCGCACATGGCGGAGATCAAGCGGGCGTTTCCCTCGCTCGAACTGCGCTTCCAGCTCATCATGTCGGCGCTCACCGGGCCGGTCACCGATGTCGATCTCGGCATGCGCTTCGTCGACGGGCCGGACGAGCGCCACGAGGCGAGCTACATTATGCCGGAAATACTGGTGCCGATCTGCAGCCCGGGCTACCGCGAGGGGCAGCGCGGCGCGGTTGCCGACGCGGCACGCCCGGTGGAGACCCTGATCGATCTGGGCGAGACACAGCCGGACTGGTCGCAGGTGTTCTTCCCCGGCGATCCGGGCGCGGCGACCAATTCGATGATCTTCTCGGACTATGCGATCGTCGTGCAGGCGGCGATGCTCGGCCAGGGGGTGGCCCTCGGCTGGCTCAACGTCACCTGTCACTGGCTGCGGACGCAGGCATTGGTCCCCGCGAGTTCGCGGGTCAAGCTGACCGGCCGGCACTGCCAGTTCGTGCGCTCGCGCGACAAGAAGCTGCGGCCCATCGTTGCCGATGTCCGCGACTGGATGATCGCCAGACTCGGCGAGGATGTCCGACACGTGGCCACGCTCTATCCCGAGCTGCAGCTCGACGCGCTGCTTGACGGCGGCAGGGGATAGAGAACGCGTTATCCGATCAGATTGGTTCAATCTGATCGGATCGCACTCTAGAGCCACGCAAATCAGCGTTACGCGAGGCGTGAAGCGTCTTTGCGTCGAGCCCCGCTCACCACCTGACCCGGATGCGGCCGCTGGCGCCGAGAAGGGAATAGCCCTCCGCGATCTGCGCGTCGAAGCCGGCGGAGAAACTCATCCCGCCACCAATCGTCACCTCAAGTCCTGCGTGAAGATCCAGCGCGTCGCTGACGACGGGGATCGGCGACCCCGAGAAGGCAAACCCCGGCGCATCCGCGAAGCTGCGCGACACATTACGGTCCGGGCTGAAATCGTGCATCCAGGCCGCCCGCACGAAGGGCGCATAGGTGATGCCGTCCTTGCCGTGCCAGAGGCCATCCAGTTGCACACCGAGATAGGTCGGAAGAGCGGTGATCGTGTCGGCGTGATAGGTCAGCCCCTCTCCCAGCGATCCGAAACTCTCGGTCTGCGACCCCAGCCAGAGCTGTGCCGGCTGGAACGCGACGAAGGGCGTCAGCGTCGTGTTGGTGTCGCCGAGAGCGAAGCCATAGCCGGCTTCGATGCGGCCGCCGAGGAGCGTGCCATCGAAGTCGCCGCTGGTCGCCAGATCAAGGCCGAGGCCATAGAGGTTGCGGTCGAAGTCCGCCCGGCCATAGCCGAGCGTGGCAATCGCCGAGAGATAGGCCGCGTCCTGCTGGTAGACGCCATAAGCGCTCACGCCGCCATATTGGGTGGACGTGCTGGCGCCATAGTCGTTCGCCGCGAGTGTGGTGGTGGAGAAATTGCCGGCGATGCCCGCGAGAACCGGCAGGTCCGGCAATTCGCCATCCGCACCGACGGTCATGCCGAGCAGCGTGCCCGAGAGACCGCCGCCGACGGTCGAGGTGCCCATCGCCGCCCCCCAGAAATAGGACGCAGCCCCGCCATCCGGGCCGCCATTCGGGCGACCGGGGGCAACCTCCGGGCGCCGCTGGCTCAGGCGCCAGCGGTCCATCTGTTCGGTCACACTGGCGATCGCGGCCGAGGAGGCGTTGATCATGCTCTGCGGCACCAGCGCGGCCGCCCCGCCCCCGATCGCCTCATAGGCCGTCTCGAGCGAGCCGAGGGTCGGCATCTCCAGCAGGGCGGGAACGATGGTCTGGAACAGCGCGGACGAGCCCTGCGTCTGGATGTAGCCGACCGCATTGGCGATAGCGCGCGTGTCGTCCGACAGGCCCACGGGCGTGAAGTCGATGCGTGTGTCGAGGCTGAGCCCGCCGGCCGATCCCGACAGCGAGAAGTCCAGGATCGCCGTATCCCCCACCGCCGTCAGGCCGGACCAGTCCATGTCTCCCGCCACGGCGAGGAAGGGCACGGAGAAGAACCCCGGCATTGCCAGATCCGGGCGGTAGAGACTGCCCTGCACGCTGCCGGAGAGGGCGGCGTTTCCGCTGACGGCGAACTGGTCGGCCTCCAGCGAGATCTGGTCGGTTCGCACGATGAGCCGCCCCGTCGCGGTCTGGGTCAGGCTGCCGTCGATCGCCGTTGCGCCGAGGCTGGACGCCCCCCGGCGCAGCGTGCCCTCATTGGTCAGCACGCTCTGCGTGCCGCCGAGGTCGAGCGAGGATCCCGCATAGAGCGTGCCGCCGGACAGGTTGAGCACGCTGTTGGCGAAGCCATCGGCCAGCGACAGGTCGCCGATCAGGCCGCCGCCATTGGTGATGGCGCTGTACCCTCCGGTGGTGCGGACCGCCATGCCCGCCGCGCCATCGACCGTGGCGATCCAGCCATGGCTGTTCACGTAATTCTCGGTGCCGTCGCTGACGATGCCGACGCCGCCGACGCCGCCGATCACGCGCGCGCCGCGCCCGATGGTGATGATCGGATCGGCATTGCCCTGCATCAGCACGCCGACCGCGCCGGCGCCGGTCGCGGTCACCGCCGTCTGGCTCACCAGATTGACCGACACCTTGCCGGACGCCGCCGTGCTGCCATTCACCAGCTCCATGGAGGTGCCGTTCATCACCAGGCCACCGCCATTGCTGACGGACTGGGCGATGACGCCATAGGCGCCGGCGCCTGTTGTCGAGACGTTGCCATTCACATTGACCGTCACCGATCCGCCGGTGCCCGTGCCTCCATTAGCGACCCAGCTCGCCGCCTGACCGTCGGAGAGCGCCGCCCCGCCGCCACCGCCGATGGACTGGGCCAACACGCCAACCGCATTGGTGCCCGAGGTCGTCAGCGCTCCGCCGACCGTCACCTCGACCGCCCCGCCATCGGACTCGGTGACAGGCCCGGCAAAGGTGACATTCGCGCCGGCATTGGCCACACCGCCGCCGCCGCCAATGCTCTGCGCCAGAATGCCGATCGCCGCGTTGCCGGTCGTGGCGATCGTCCCGGACGTGGAGAGAGTGACCGCGCCGCCCGACCCGCTGCTGGTTCCGCCCAGTGTCGTGGCGAGATTGTCCTGCGCGGCCGAGCCGGCGCTGATGCTGGCAATGCCGCCACCGCCGCCGATGGACTGGGCGAGGATGCCGAAGGCTGCCGTGCCTGATGTCGCGAGGCTCGCCGCCGTGACGTTGACGATGCCGCCATCATTGCCGGTACCGCCGGTGCCGGCCAGAGTGAGCGTGCCGCTGACCCCGCCGCTGCTCCCGCCCGTGGTGCTGGCCGCGCCGACGCCGCCGCCGCCGCCGACCGACTGGGCGAGAACCGCCACGGCCGCGGCGCCCGAGGTGGTGATCACATCCGCGCTCGTCACCGTCACCGAGCCGCCGGTCTGGCCGCTGCCGGCGCTGCCGCCGAGCGCCATGTCGATGGAGGCTTCCGCGCCTCCCGAGGCGCCGCCGCTGGAGGCCCCGGCCGCGCCACCGCCGCCGCCCACGGATTGCGCCAGCAGGCCATAGGCCAGCACGCCCTGCGTGGTGATGGCCTCATTGGCCGTCGCGGTGACGTTCCCGCCCGCGCCGCCCGTGCTGCCCGAGCCACCAAGGCCGAAGGCCAGCGCATAGGTGCTGTTGCTGGCGTTCACCGTACTGGCGCCGCCCGCGCCACCGCCGCCGCCGACGGACTGCGCGAACAGGCCGGTGGAATGGGCGCCCTGGGTGAGGATCTGCGCGTTCGAGGTGACCTGCACCGTGCCGCCGGCACCGCCACCGGCGCCGGAGCCGCCGAGCCCCATCGCCAGCGCCACGCCGTCATTGGCGGAAGTGGAGGTGGAGCTGCTGGAGGCCGAGCTGGTGCTGCCGCCGCTGGAACCGCTGTTGGCGGGGCCCGTCGCCGCCGAGACCAGCGCGCCGCCCGAGCCGCCGCCGCCGCCCACCGACTGGGCGAAGATGCCGTAGGAACGGTCGCCCTGGGTGGTAATCCCGGTCGCCAGGCCGCTCCAGGCCACCGCCGTATTGACGGTGACGGTCACGTCCCCGCCCCCGCCGCCGCCCGCGCCACTCCCGCCGAGGCCGAGGCCGATGGACGCCGTGCCCCCTTCGCCCGATGTCGAGGAGGAGGCGCCGCCCGATCCGCCGCCGCCACCCACCGACTGGGCGAAGACGCCGCTGGAATTGTAACCGCTGGTCGACAGCGTGCCCTGGGTGGTGACGCCGACCGTGCCGCCGTCGCCCGCGCCCGACCCGGCGCCGCCGATGGACAGCGCCACGCTGGTTTCGCTCGCCGAGGCATTCGTCGTGCTGGCGCCGCCATTGCCGCCGCCGCCGCCGATCGATTGGGCGAAGATGGCGGAGGAATGGTCCCCCGCCGCCACCATGGTGTCCCCATCATAGAGGTCGATGCCGGTGGCGATGATGTAGGTGTTGGTCACCGAGACATCGCCGCCCGCGCCGCCGGTGCCGCCGCTGCCGCCGAGGCTCAGGGCGAGCGAGGTGCCGCCATCGCTCCCGGACTGGCTGCCCTGCTGTCCCCCGCTCGTCCCCGCCGAGGCCGAGGTCGCGCTGCCGCTGGCCGCTCCCGACAGGCTGCCGGTGGAACTGGACGAGGACCCGCCGGAACCGCTGGAGGAGGAGACGCTGGAACTGGCGACGCTGGAGCCGCCATTGCCACCGCCGCCACCCACCGACTGGGCGAAGATGCCCGCCGCATTCGGGCCGAGCGTGCTCACATAGGCGAGCTGCGACGCGCCGACCGTCACCGTGACCGCGCCGCCATTGCCGCCATCGCCGCCCGCCGCGCCGAGGCTCAGGCTCACCGCCGCCTGCCCGCCGCTGCCGGCCGTGCTGGACGAGGAGCCGCCATTGCCGCCGCCACCGCCGACCGACTGGGCGAAGATGCCCGCCGCCATCAGGCCGGAGGTCTGGACGTAGCCATAGGAGGTGAGGTTGATGCTGCCGCCGTCGCCGCCGTCGCCGGCCCCGCCGCCGAGGCTGAACGAGGCGGCGTAAGAATCCCCGTTGGCATTGGCGCTGCTGGCGCCGCCATTGCCGCCGCCGCCACCGATGGACTGGGCGAGGATCGCCGTGGCCTGGTCGCCAGAGGTGTAGATGGACCCCGTATTGGCGATGACGACGGCGGCGCCGTCGCCAGCCGTGCCGCCGAAGCCGCCAATGGTGAGCGCGGCGGCAGTGCCGGCGCTGGCGCCGTCATTGCTGCTTTCCGGCTGGTCGGTGGAACTGCCGGAGACCGCCGAACTGACATTGGCAGCGTCCTGCCCCGCCCCGGCCCCCGCCACCGAGGTGACGCCGCCCTGAAGCTCCTCCCCGTCGCCGGCATTGGTGCTGCTGGAGGCCGCGCCGCCATTGCCGCCGCCCCCGCCGATGGACTGGGCGAGAATGCCGTAGGACAGCGCGCCATAGGTCACGAGCGTGCCGCCATTGTTCACGGTGACAGCGCCGGCATCGCCGCCCCCGTCGCCGAAGCCACCGATGGCGAGGCCGGCCGCATAATCGTTGCTGGAGGCGCTGGCCTGCGTCCAGCCGCCATTGCCGCCGCCCCCACCGATGGACTGGGCGAGAATTGCGGATGAGTGCATGCCCACCGTGGTGATGCTGCCTGATGTGCTGGTGTTGCTGTTCACCGTCACCGTGCCGCCGGTGCCGCCGGTCGAGCCGCCGCCGCCAATGGCGAGGGCGACCGAGGCCGTGGTGGAGGTCGCATTGGCATCGGCCGAGCCGCCATTGCCGCCGGAGCCGCCGATGGACTGGGCGATGATGCCGGCCGACTGGTCGCTGAAGGCGCCGGGCGTGCCGGTCTGGATCACACCGGACTGCGTGACCGTGACCGTGTCGCCGTCGCCGCCCGGCGCGGCGACACCGCCGAGAGCGACGCTGGCCGCCGCGCCGTCCGTGCTGTCGCTGATGCCGGAGAGGCTGAAGGCGCGGCTCGACCCGCCATTGCCGCCGGCGCCGCCGATGGATTGCGCGAGAATGCCGGCGGAGAGATAGGCGCTGGTGGAGATGTCGGCGGCGGTGACGGTGACGGTGCCGGCCCCCTCGCCGCTGCCGGCGATCCCGCCGGTGGCGCCGCCACCGCCCACCGACACATTGGCGTCGCCCCCGCCTGTGGCACCGGAACCGGCGATGGCGAAGCCGCCATTGCCGCCCGTGCCGCCGATGGATTGCGCGAGAATGCCGATGGACTGGCCGGCGCGGGTGCTGACCGTGCCGGACGCCGTGACGTCGACCGTGGAGGAGCCGCCGCCATTGCCGCCGCTGCCGCCGACGGCGACGCTGGAGGCGAAGACGACAGAGCCCGCCGCCGAGGCGGTGAACCCGCCATTGCCGCCATCCCCGCCGATGGACTGCGCGATGATGCCGGCCGAGAACAGGCCGTTGGTCGCGGTTTGGCCGTTGGCCGTCACCTGGGCCCCGTCGCTGCTGCCTCCGCCGCCGCCGGGGCCGCCGATGCTGACGGGGGCGCTGGCGCCAGAGCCGAGGGCGCCGGCGAAGTCCCAGCCGCCCGTGCCGCCATTGCCGCCGATGGACTGGGCGATGATGCCGGCCGACTGGTTGTAGCCGTTCGAGGTCACATTCTGCGTCTGGATGATGACATTGCCCGAGATGCCGCCGCCGCCACCATCCCCACCCAGACTGACGCTGGCGGCCAGCCCCTCGCTGAGGCCGCCCCCGACGGTGAAGCCGCCATTGCCGCCCTGTCCGCCAATGCTCTGGCCGACGACGCCCGGCGCGAACGGGCCGTTCATCGTCACATCGGCGTTGAGGGTGATGCTGGTCGTCGCCGCCGCGCCGCCGCTGCCGCCGCTGCCGCCGATGACGAGGCTTCCCGAGGCCGTCCCGGAGAAGTCGCCGCCCGCGGCGAAGCCGCCATTGCCGCCGCCCCCGCCGATGGATTGGGCGAGCACGCCCGGGGCGGTGCCGCGCGGCTGGTCGCCATAGGAACCCACCATGCCGACGATGGCGCCATTGCTGGTCACGGTGACGTTGCCGGCATTCGACCCGAAGCCGCCGCCGCCTCCAACGGCCAGGGTGAACGCGCCATCGCTGGAAAAATCGCCGGTGGTCGCAAAGCCGCCATTGCCGCCGCCCCCGCCGATGGACTGCGCGAGCAGAACCGGCGCGCCGCCGTAATTGGACGTCAGCAGGCCATCGTTGAGCACCGTCACGTCCCCGGCGCTGTTGCCGCTGCCGCCAGCGCCGCCGATGGTCATGCCGACCGCCGCGGAAATGCTGAGGTCCGTCGAGAGGCTGAATCCGCCGCTGCCACCGCCGCCACCGATCGACTGGGCGACGATCGCGCTCGATCCCACCCCATTGACGGTGATGGCGCCGGTTCCGTAGCTGGGATTGGTGGAGCTGTTCTGGTTATAGACCCAGACAGCTGCGCCGACGCCGCCGCCGCCCCCTGTCCCACCGATGGCGAGGCCACCGGACACGGCATCCGCAGTGACCGCGATGGTGTTGCCGCCGGCGCCGCCGCCGCCGCCGATGGCCTGGGCGAGAATGCCGTGGGAGCGTTCGCCGTTGGTGGTGATGACGCCGCCGGAATTGTCGGCGATGACCGATCCCGAATTGCCGCCGCCGCCGCCCGTGCCGCCCACCCCGATGCCGATGACGGTCCCGGTCGTGACGGTGCCGGAAACCGAGGCGCCACCCGCGCCGCCGCCGCCGCCGATGGACTGGCCGATCAGGCCGGAGGAATCGTCACCCAAGGTGGAGATGCTGACGCCATTGGTGCCGGCATAGACGTCGCCGCCATCGCCAGCGCCGGCGCCCGATCCGCCGAAGGACATCGCGAAGCTGCCGACATCCGAGCCGGACAGCGTCACCGCATAACCGCCCGCGCCGCCGCCGCCGCCGATCGACTGGGCGACGATGCCGGGTGAACTGTCGCCCTGCGTCGAGATCAGCGCCGTGCTCGCCGGCGCGCTGAAGGTCGGCTGGCCGCTGATGGACGTGCAGGCGCCGTCATTGCCGGAGTTGCCCGAATAGGCATTGCAGTTGACCGCCACGGGGCTGGTGCCCCCGCCATAACCGCCGCTGCCGCCATGGGCGATGGCGGCGGAGACCCCGCCGGACAGGTCGAAGGCGAGGCTGCCGCCGCCGGCCCCACCCCCGCCGCCGATGGACTGGGCGAGAATGCCGGCGGAGTTGATTTCCGAGGTGGCGATGCTGCCGCTATTGCCGACATAGAGGCTGGCGCCGCCACCGCCCTGGCCGCCGGTTCCGCCGACAGCCAGGGAGACGCCCGTCACCAGCGAGGCCGAGCCCGACAGGCCGAACCCGCCCGCGCCGCCGCCGCCGCCGATGGACTGGGCAAGAATGCCATAGGCGCCGCCCGCCGTGGTCGCGGGCGACCCGATGACGCCGCACCCGCCGGTGCAGAGATTGCCCTCATTGAGGACGATGACCTGGTTGCCATTGCCGCCGTCGCCGCCGGTGCCGCCCAGGGCGATGGCGAGGTCCGGCGCGCCGCTGAAGGCCATGCCGCCGGACCCACCGGCGCCGCCGACAGACTGCGCGAAAATGGCGGCGGAGGACGCGCCTGCGGTGCCAATGCTGGCGTAGTTGCTCACCGTGACCGCCGCGCCCTGGCCGGCCGGTCCGCCGGAACCGCCCAGCGCGACCAGCCCCGCCGCCACGCCGGCATTGCCGCCGCCGCCGCCGACGGACTGGGCGTAGATGCCATAGGACCCCGCGCCGGCGGTCAGTATGTCCGCGCCGGAATAGTTGGTTACGGTGACCGTGCCGCTGTCGCCGCCATAGCCGCCGCCGCCGCTGACTCCCCCAAACCAGCCATTCGTGCTGCCGCCGTCGCCGCCATTGCCGCCGATGCTCTGTGCAAAGATGGCAGGTGCCCGCGCGGAGACGATGGCGGCGGCGTTCGACACGGTGACCGTGCCGCCGTTTCCGCCCGTTCCCGCCGCACCGCCATTGCCGCTGCTGACGGAACTGTTCTCATTGCCGCCATTGCCGCCCTGGCCACCCACGCTCTGGGCCCAGATACCGTAGGAATCATTGCCGATGATTCCCAAGGCGATGTTGTTGCTGATCGTGACGCTGACCGCACCGCCATTGCCGCCATCGCCGCCGCCCCCGCCCTGGAAGGACACCGACGAGGTGGAGCCGCCATTGCCGCCCCGGCCGCCCTGGGAAATCACGACGACGCCGGAATAGACGAAGGCAAAGGCGCCCGACGCCACACTGACGGTGGCGTCGACTGTCCCGCCATCCCCGGCCGCGCCACCGGGCTGGCCGCCATAGCAGCTGCCGCCACTTCCCCCCGCCCCGCCCTGCCCGCCGGTGACATTCACGAGGAGAAGCGTTGCGAAGTACTCGGTGCCGGACGTTAGGCCGGTGCTGAAGTTCGTGGAGACGCTTTCGGATGGATTGCCGGTCGTGCCGCTATAGGGCGGGTAGCTGCAGCCGTCCGCGTTCTGGCCGCTGAGACCATTGGCTCCGGTGTTTTGAAAGGACGATATGGGCGACCCGGTCAACGGTGCGGTCTGCGCGGCGGCGGCGGTGGTCAGCGCGCAGATGGCGACCGACGACATGAGGAGCGACAGGGGCAGCCGACGCGGAGCCAGGGCCGTTGCAGCGTTGCGCGGGAGCGACATCAGACCGGCCATGCACATTCCTCGGCTCCGGCGCGAGGGTTTCCGCCTCGGCCGCTATCTGGGGAAGGACGCCCCCCGACCGACCTTTGGCGGCGGGGTGTGCTATAGGCAACGTCACATTTTGGAATCGTCGGATGGCCCAATGCATGAGACGGGCGACCGCGTGAGCGCGGCAGCGGGGCCCGCCGCGTCCTTTCCCGAACCCGTCCTCCGGCTGTTCGGAGCCGAGGCGATCAACCGGCTGATGGCTTCTCCGGGATTTCCGGCGGCCGTCGAGGCCGCCGCCGCCAATGCGGTCCGGTTGTACGACGGTAGCTGGATCCGTAACCGGCTATTGAATGACCGTGGCCGGCTTCTGGCCGTGCTCCTCATTCTCGACCTGCATTTCACCGAGAGCGGCGGAGCCGGCGTGACCGGGGCACGGCTGCGCCGCGAGGTGGTGGAACTCGATGTCTGCAGCGCCGGCCGCGCCACAGCCTTTCTCGCCGCGCTGCGCTTCAAGCGCCTGCTGGCGGACATGCCCCAGTCGGGGCCGAGAGAGCGGCGGCTGATGCCGACCGCCGCGCTGCTGCAGATGCAGCGCGAGCGCTGGAACGGCATGTTCGCCGCCATCGCCCATATCGACGCGCCGGCGGCGGAGGCGGCCCGCGCCCTGCCGGACGAGCTTCTATTCGGCCCCTGCACCCACGCCATGGCCGATTGCTTCCGCCGGGGCCTGCGGGTGTTCGCCGCTGCGCCGGAACTGCAGGACCTGGCGGAGCGCGATGCGGGCCTCGTCATGCTGGTGTCGCTGATTACCCGCGACGAGCCGGTCTCCGTCAGCCAGCTGGCGCGGCAGTTTCACGTCTCGCGCGCGCATGTGGCCAATGTGCTGCAGCGCGCGGAGGCACTGGGCTTCGCCTCCAGCGTGCCGGGGCTGGGCGGCTATCGCGCCAGCCCGGCGCTGATGCCGGTGCTCATGCGCTTCTATGCCGTCATTTTCCTGACCTTCCTCACCGCCCTGAGGACGCAGCAACCGCCGGCGTCGTGACGGCACGGTCGCCTCGTGCCGGCGGCAATAGTGCCGGCACCCCGGCCGCGCAGCGCCGTCAGTCGCCGGCGAGCACCATGCCGACGATCCCCTGCATCCCCACCTCGGCGAGCGGCCGCGGGGTCAGGGTGCGCGCCGTCACGTCGGCCCGCGCCAGGCCGAAGCGCCGCACGATTCCACGCAGCGCGCCCTCCTTCGTGCCGACCAGCAGATCGGCACCTTCGGTGGTGCTCGTCGTAGCGACGCTCACCCCCCGTGCGTCAGGCCCGAAGGGGGCGAAGCGCGCCATCTCGCGGAACTCGGCCTTCGGGTGGGCGGCCGCGCTGTGCAGATACATGGAAGGCCCGCCATCGAGCGCCGAGCCGGCGGAGAACACCGCCACTTCCGCCCCGTCCTGCTGGCCGACGACGATGCGCTCGGCCCCGCCCAGCGTGCCGGCCAGCCAGCCGGTGGCGAGCGACACGCCGCCGCGATAATCGGCCCCGAAGGGCGTGAAGGAGGCGGACAGCACCGGGCGCGGCGGGCCCTTGGCGCGATGCGCGTGGCTGCCGATCTCGCCTTCCATCGCCGTGAGCAGCGGGAAGACGAACACCTTCACCACGGCCGGCGAACCGGGACCGGGCGCAGCGATGAGGCTCTGGCGGCCGGTGGTGAAATCGACGAAGCCGGTGGTGACGGTGACACCGTTGCGCTCGCCATAGAACGGGTTGAAGGTCGCGAACAGCTCCGGCACCGTGCCGACCGCCGGCAGACGCGAGCCGAACACCCGGATCTCGCTCGACACGCCGGGGCCGGAGCCGACGATGATGTTGTCGCCGGTGGTCCGCCCGTCGATCTGCGCCGCGGCGACGCTCACGCCAGTCGTCAGCGCGGCATCGAAGGCGAGGAAGCGCGCCAGCTCCACGGTGAAGGGCGCGCCTTTCTTCCCCGCCCCGGAGAACACCGCCACCTCCGGCGCACGGCCGGGCCCGGCGCCGACGACGAGATCATAAACCCCGTCATCGTCGACATCGCCGATGGCGACGCTGGGCATGCCCTCATAGCCCGGGAACGGGGTGACGGTGGCCAGCAGCCTGTCCCCATCCATCACCCGCACGGTGGCGGCGCGGCCGGGCGCGCCGGGCACGGCGACGGCATAGGAAGAGATCGCCGGGATCACGTTGACCAGCGCCATCAGGCCGTTGTCCTCATGGTTGAGCCGATGGCAGTGCATGACGAACAGGCCGGCATAGTCCTCAAAGCGGGTGCGGATGGCGAGCCGGCCCGGCTCGATCACCGATTCCTCCGGGCCCAGATTGGGGGCCGGCACATTGGCGTTGTCGATGCCCTGCAGCACCGCACCCATTTTCAGGCCGATGGTGGGATCGGAGAGCGAGACGATCTGGAAGTCGTTGACGTGCACATGAATGGGGTGCTCGTCATTGTTCTCATTGCGGAACACCCATTCCTCGACCGAATCCAGCCGCGGCTGGAGGATCGGCACGTTGGGGAAGGCGGCGCTGTCGAAGGCGTAGATGAAGGCCTTGGGATCGACCTTGCTGGCGAGATCGTTGAGGAAGCCGCCATTGATGAGGATGTGGCGCGTCAGGTCCGGCGTCACGGTCGACAGGTCGTCGAAGGAGGTGAAGGCGCCCAGCTTCTGGCCCTCGGTGAACGGCGTGGCCTCGCCCTTCTCGCCCTCCACCACCGCGCTCATCAGCTTCTGCGTCGGGAACAGGAAGAAGCCGTCATAATAGCTCACCGCCGCCGGCGCGACGCTGAGCGTGCCGAGCACGGCGGGCGGGTTCTGCGTGCCATTGCTGGTGTAGAGGATGCCGGGCGCGTTCTCGGTGCGGGCGCCGCCGCCGCGCGCGGGCATGTCGAGCACGAGCTCGCCCTCCAGCGGCAGCGTGACCGCGATGGCGAAACGCGAGGCCGGCGGGATGACGAGGCGGGTGCCGTTTTCCTCGACGGGATAGCGCACGGAAGGGCTGGGATTGCCGTCCTGGCCGACAATGGCGATCTTCGGGTGATGCCCGGTCGCGGTCTCGGTGAGGCGCACGCTCATATAGGCCATGTCGCTGATATTCGCGAGAACCCAGATCTCGGTCTGGCCCGGCCTGCCGCGCAGCACCGGCTGGAACTGGCCGTTCACCGTGAACTGGATGTCGCGCGCATGGTCCGGCAGATCCGGGTCGGCGGGCACATTTCCCTGCGGCCCGGCGGCGGCGGTGAAGCTCTGCAGATTGTTCGGGATGAACTGGAAGCGCCCGCGCATGTTGTGGATCGACAGCGCGCCGGCATGCCAGACGGTCGCGAAGCGCGCGCCCTTGGGCGCGTCCACGAAGTCCACCGGGGCGAGGATGGGGCGATAGGTGCCCGCTGCCAGTTCGCCCTCCGCCGGGGGTGTGAGCGTGCTCACGAATTGCGGCCAGTTGGGATTGGCGAAGCTCGGTGACGGGCCGTCGCGGTCGAACACGAAATTGTACTGCAGCGCCATGCTGCGCACGGGAATCGCCTTCTGCGTCACGACGGGCAGATTGCCGTCCGGCCGCCCGATCGCCAGCATTCCGGCGAGGCCGAGATAGACATGGGCGGCGGTCAGCGTGTGCAGGTGCGGATGGTACCAGTACAGGCCGTGCGGCATGTTGGCGGGCACGTCATAGACATAGGTGTTCACGGTGCCCGGCGGCATGTGCAGCAGCACATTGTCGGCATTCGCCTTGGGGCTGACATGCAGGCCGTGCGTGTGCAGGTTCAGCGGCGAGACGGTGAGCTGCGGCGGATAGACCGGCACCTCGCCGCCCTCGGCCGTGTAGCGCGGATCGTAGAAATCGCGAATGCCGAGGCCAGCGAGCCCGTTCTCGTAATGGATAATGAACTTCTCGCCGGGAAACACCTGCAATGTCGGCGCGGGATAGTTGTCGCGCGCGGCGCGGACCCCGTTCGACGCCTTGCCGCGCACGAGTTCATAGCCATAGAGCAGCGTGTTTTTGACAGGCACGGGTGAGGTATCGAGCGTGGCCTCGCCCTGATGGGCGGTCAGCGTCACTTCCAGCACGCCGTCGACGCTGGAGAGCACCACCGGCTCGCGATAGGCGGGCGGCTGGTAGGTGCCGGATTGCGCGTGGGCAGGGCTCCCCGCCAGTGTAACGAAGACCGCCGCGACCAGCAGCGCCGGTCGGAGCCAACGAACGATGCGATCCACTGTTACCCCCACCGGCCATGCTGACGCCGCGTCACGCTAGCACGTCGCGATGGCCGCTGTGGCGGAAGCCCCGACGAATTGTCCTGTTTGGCAAGGGCAGAAATCCCGACCCACGGTGCACGAGCAGGTGTTCCAGCGCGCCTTCGATACGTTGAACGAGCGGTTCGCAAGCGCTTCGGACGCGTGAGAGGCGAAGACGTGTCCTATAGCCGGGTGGCCGCCTTCGCCCGCGATGGAAGGCCACCCGGCCGCAAGTCTAGAAATCATACAAACTATTGACTTTGCATTACTTTTGACTCCGCGCTAAGGCGAGGCATGGGATCTGCCTCGACCTCATCGGACGATCTGGACGGCCTGTTCCGGGAATATCACCGGGAACTGGCGTCGTTCGCCTATCGCAAGCTGCACGATCGCGAAGCCGCCTCCGACCTCGTGCAGGATACGTTCGTCCGCTACATCGCGCATGCGCAGCGGGCGGACACGGTGGCGGAGACGCCCCGCTTCTTCCTCTGGCGGATTGCCAGCAATCTCATTCTCGATCTCGCGCGCCGCCAGCGTCGGCGGGGACAGATGCTGGCGCTTGAAGCGGTCGCGCCGCACGAACTCGCCGACAGCGCGCCATCCGCCGAACGCCAGCTCTCGGCACGCCAGGAATATCGGGCGTTGCGCGCGGCGCTGGACGAACTGCCGGCCAAGCCACGGACCGCGCTGCTGCTCAACCGGGTCGAGCGTCTCACCCATGCGCAGATCGCCCAGCGGCTCGGTGTCTCGCCCAGCATGGTCAACAAGTACATCTCCCGGGCGCTCAGCCATTGCATCGCACGGCTCAGCCAGGCCGGCTTTTAGACAAAGGGCCCGCGCCACGATCATGCCCCAACTCACGTACCTCTTCATGGGCAGGGATGGCGACCGATGACGCGCCGCGCGCCCGCCCCCCTCACGAACGACCCGCTGACGGAACGCGCGCTGTCCTGGCTGGTCCACCTGCATTCCGGGGACGAGACGGCGCAGGACTGGGATGACTATCACGACTGGAAGATGGCCCATCCCAGCCATGCCGAGGCCGCCGCGCGCGCCGAACATGTGTGGAGCCGTCTCGGGCCGGCCCTGAAGCCCCCGCGCCGACTGGCGCGACGGGCCGCGGGGACGCTCGCCGTCTGCCTCGTCCTCTCCGGCGGCGGCGCGCTCGCCGTCGGCGCGTTCCCCGGCTGGTTCGCCGACCAGGCCACGGGACTGGGCGAAATCCGCACCGTGGCGCTCGACGACGGCTCCTCGGTGGTGATGGATTCCGACACGCGGTTCGACATCGATTTCACCGCCCCGCAACGGCGCCTTCGCCTGTTCGACGGCCAGATCTTCGTCACCGTGGCCGCCGATGCCGCCCGCCCCTTCATCGTGGAAGCCGGAGGGGGAGAGGTGCAGGCCCTCGGCACCGCCTTCAACATCCGCCACGACGGCACGAAGACGGCGGTGAGCGTGACCGAGCACGCCGTGCGCGTGTCGCTTACCAAGCCGGCGGCGACCGTCGACCTTGCACAGGGGCACGGCGTCGATTTCGACCCGGCGACCGGGCTGGGACGCCCGCATGCCGTCGATGTGGAGAATGTGACGGCGTGGCGCCGGGGCGAAATCCTGTTCGACGGGCGGCCGCTCGGCGCCGTTGTCGCCGAGATGGGACGCTACAGGCGGGGCGCGATCTTCTTCACCGACGACCGGCTGAAGCACCTCCCCGTCACCGGCATGTTCTCGACCCGCGATGCCGATGAATTTTTCATGGCTCTCGAAAAGACGCTTCCGGTACGTGTCTTGCGACTTCCCTATCTAACCTTGATCCGTCCGAGAGATAACTGAGAGCCCGTTCGCGAATTAGAGCAATTCCGATCTTTTGCTTCGTGCTGTCAGCTTCGGCACAAGCCGCGTCTTCCCCGTCGAGGCCCCCGCGAGGGGCAAGGTGCAAGGCGGGGAGAAACGGTATGCGGCGGGGCGAAGCGGGAGTTCTCACGAAGGCGCGGCTTGCGCTTTTCCTCGGCTCGACGGCACTGGCGACAGCGGCCTACAGCCCGCCCGCGCTGGCGCAGCAGCAGGCCGCCTACAGCATACCCGCCGGCAGCCTCGGCGCGGCCCTGACCGCCTGGGCGCGGGCGTCGGGCATGAGGTTCCTGGCCTCGTCGGAGGTCCTGAGCGGGCGACACACATCGGGGGTTTCGGGCCATTACGCGCCGCGCCAGGCGCTGGATGCCCTGCTGCAGGGGACCGGCCTCACCTACAGCATCAGCGGTTCGACCGCGACCATCAGCAGTCCCGACCAGGGCGCCGCCGCTGATCCCGCCGCGGGCGATGTGATCGCGCTCGATGTCGTCACGGTCTCCACCGGGGGCAATCCCGTCGAACGCCCCTTCGAGACGCCGGCGCCCGTCGCCTATATCTCGCAGGAAACCATCGAGCGGTTTCGCGGTAGCAGCCCGGCCGACATCTTTCGCGGCACGCCGGGCGTCATGTCGGGCGAGGCGCGCAACGGGGCCGGCGCCGTCGACATGAACATCCGCGGCATGCAGGGTTTCGGCCGCGTCGCGACCACGATCGACGGCGCCGAGAACGGGGTGACGGTCTATCAGGGCTATCAGGGCCTTTCGAACCGGACCTATGTCGACCCCGACCTTCTGGCGGGGATCGAGATCACCAAGGGGTCCGACGTCTCCTCGCGCGGCATCGCCGGGACGGTGACCATGCGCACGCTGGACGCGGGCGACATCGTCAAGCCCGGCGAGACCTGGGGCGTGCGCGTCAAGGGCGAATTCGGCACCAACTCGGCCGAACCCGAGGCAGGCGCTAAGGGGGGATATCTCTGGCCGCGAAGCCCCGGCTCGGCTCCCGTCGCCGTGCCCTCCTCGGAAGGCATGGACCGGCCGGGCCTCTTCGACCCGCGCAGCGGTTCGGCGAGTTTCGCCGCCGGCGTGCGGGAAGAGAATTACGACCTCTTCGCCGCCTATGCCTATCGCAACCAGGGGAATTACTTCGCCGGCACGCATGGTTCGGCGGCCAAGCCGGTCAATACCGGGCCGCGCGAACTGTGTTCCGGCTCCTGGTGCGAGACATGGCCCGATTATGTCGAGAATGCCGGCCTCACCAATTACCGGCCGGGCGAGGAAGTGCTGAACACGCAGCTGGAAACCGAAACCTGGATCGCCAAATCGACGGTGCGGTTCGGCGACGGCCACAGCCTGCAGGCGGGCTATACCGGCTATCGCGCCGAGGCCGGCGACCTGCTCGCCTCCCGCTTCACCGGCGAACGCGGCCAGCCCGTGCAGCAGCAGCAGACGGCGGGCACGTCGGTCGATACCGGCACGCTGCGCTATCGATGGGACCCGGAGGAAAACGACCTCATCGACCTCCGATCCAACCTCTGGACCACGCGGCTCGAACTGCGCAACCCGCGCCGCGGCTCGACCATACCCACGCCGGAATCGCTGGGGCTGCCGGCCGGCTACCGCACCGGGTCGGACACGGTGATGTGGGGCGCGGACGCGACCAACACCTCCACCTTCGCGCTCGACCAGTATGGATCGCTCGACCTCGTTACCGGCGCCTCCTATCTCAGCGAGGACACCCGCCCGAGCGGCTATTCGCAGGCGCTGGAGGGCTGGCTCAACCTGCGCGACGCCGCACGGGAGGAAGCGGCGGTGTTCAGCAAGGTCGCCTACCAGCCGCTGGACTGGCTGACGCTCAATGCCGGCCTGCGCTATTCGCATTACTGGTCGGATGACCGCTCCACCAGCACCAACAGCGCCTATGTGAACCCCGAGCCGGAGCGCGACGAGGGTGGCTTCAGCCCGTCCGTCGGGGTGACGGTGGAGCCGGTCGACGGCGCGCAGTTCTACGTCAACTATTCGAACGCCCTGCGCTTCCCGAGCCTGTTCGAGGCGGGCTCCGCCTTCACCATCATTCCCAATCCCGAGCTGGAGCCGGAACGCTCCAGCAATTGGGAAGTCGGCGTCAATTATATCACAAACGGCCTGTTCGACGCCGGTGACGGAGCGATGCTGAAGTTCAGCTATTTCAACTGGGACGTGAAGAATTACGTCGTCCGCGAGTTCCGTCCCTTCCAGGGCGATGGTTATGAGTGGTACGGCATGCAGGTCTATAACATCGACCGCGCCCGGTTCTCCGGCCTTGAACTTTCCGCCCGCTATGAAAATGCGGGTTTCACCGCCGCCTTCGGCGCGAACTACTATCTCGATATCGAATTTTGCCGCACAGCTAATAATTGCGACAGCAAGACGCTTTATGGCGACTACGCCACCAATCAGATACCGCCGGAATACATGCTGAACCTCACTCTGTCGCAGAAGTTCCTGGACGATGCGCTCACGCTGGGTGGCCAGGTGTCCTATATCGGCCCGCGCGCCATCGGCCACGGCCAGGTGACGGCGCAGGGCGCCGCGCAGTTCATCAGCCAGATCAACTGGGACCCTTATTTCCTCGTGGACGTGTATGCGGAATACAAGATCAACCCAAATCTGACGGCGAGCATCCGCATCGAAAATCTGACGGACGAATATTATGTCGATCCGCTCAGTCTGGTGAACCAGCCCGGCCCGGGGCGCACCTTCTATGCCGGCCTGACCGGCACCTTCGGCGGCGACCAGCCCATGCCTACGCTCATGCCGCCGCTGAGGAGCCAGGGGAACGGCGTCGATTGGACCGGGCTTTATGCCGGCGTCCACGCGGGCGGCACACTCGCCCATGTCGATGGCACCACGACGACGCTGAACGGCACGCAGAACGCCATCGCCGCGACCGAATCCGCCAATCTCGGCCTCCGGGACAATTATCTCTGGGGCGTTCAGGGCGGCTTCAACTACCAGCTGGCGAACCGTTGGGTCTTCGGCATGGAAGCCGATTTCAGCAACACCTCGCTCACCGGCTCCCAGAAGGCCGTGGCGACGGAGGGCTCGCTTGCCGCCAATGGGGCGCTGCAGGCCGAGACGCATTACCAGATCGACCAGATGGCCACCCTGCGCGGCCGCATCGGCTATGCCTTCGAGGACGGGCTGTTCCTGTACGCGACCGGCGGCGCCGCCTTCGCCCGCGAGAAGATGACGCGCGACCAATATGCGGCGGACCAGGCCTGGGGTTCGGATTCCTTCGGCCCCACGACCAAGATGACGTCGATCGAAAGCGTGAGGGTCGATCGCACCGGGTGGACGCTGGGCGGCGGTGCCGAATTCGCGCTCACCGACCGCTGGTCGGTGAAGGCCGATTACAGCTTCACCCGGCTCGCGTCCCAGACCATCGCCTTCCCGAACGCGCGCGCCGGCGTTGGGCAGAACTATACGACCCAGACGCAGACCGGCACGATGATCGTGCCGCCGAGCCCGCGCCTGTGCGAGCGACGCGGCGGCGCGTACTGCCTGCCGAGTGAAGTCCCCGTCTACACCACGACGAACCACGCCGGCAGTTCCACCATTACCAATGGACGCGGTGCCACGGACGAGATCGACCTGCACACGCTCAAGATCGGCCTGAACTACAAGTTCTGACGGCAACAAGGCGCGCGATCCGGCGGGAACGGCGGGTCGCGGGGGCGACATCCTCATCACCTGCGTGCCGCAACGGGTTGCGGCGCCGGGCGCGATGCGGCCTCGCAGGCAGAGGCCTTCCGCTCTGCCTTTCGGCGATCCATTTGCGCTATGAATCAACCGGCTTCATCGATTCATAAAACGCGTTGGACGCGTAGTGCGGCTGGCGTGACATTCGTCCCATGAGCACCTTTTGCGGGACCACCCTCTATCTGCGCCGCATCGACCCTTCCCGGAACATGGCGCGCTTCTATGTTGCCTCGGTCGAGCCATCGCTGTTTCCCGGCGCCGCCTTGCGCCGCGTCTGGGGACGCATCGGCACGCAAGGCCGCTCACGCATCGACCTGTTCGAGGATCGATCGGCTGCCGAACAGGCCCTGATCGCGCTAAAGCGTCAGAAGCTGAAACGCGGCTATGTAGACATGGGCGAGGCGCCCTGATCCGGCAGCACACGCCGTTTCTTCGCCCTCGGGCGTCCTGTTTGGGCTCGGGCAAGCAGCAATCGCGATCCGGCCTGTAGCGTTGATCTGGGGCCGGGGCTGCGTTAGGCTGTTTGACAGTGAACCAAGGCCAGTGTTGCCCTTGGTGTTTGGGGCCACGAAGCTCCCGTCCGCATGACAGCGGCGGGGGCTTTTTGTTTGGACGTGTCTTGATGGCGGATGAAGACCTTGCCTGGGGCGACGGGCCTTTGCCGGTCGGTGTGCTGTTCTCTCAGACAGGCGTGACGGCTGCGGTTGAACGTACCCAATTGCTCGCAACGCGCCTCGCCATCCGCGAGATAAATGCGGCAGGCGGGGTGGCCGGACGCGAGCTCGTCGAGGTGGGCCGCGACTGCCAGGCGAACCCCAAGGTCTTCCGACAGGAAGCGACCCGCCTGCTGGACGAGGAAGGCGTGCGCATCGTCTTCGGCTGCCATATGTCCAGCACACGCAAGGCGGTGTTGCCGGTGATCGAGGCGCGCAACGCGCTGCTTCTCTACCCGACCGTCTATGAGGGGTTCGAATACTCGGCGAACTGCATCTACACGGGCGCGGTGCCCAATCAGAGCAGCCAGCCTCTGGTGCGTTTTCTTCTGGAGACTTATGGAAACCGCCTGCTTCTGATCGGGTCCAACTACATCTTCCCCTATGAATCCAACCGCATCTTCTCCGACCTCGTGATCGAGGCGCGCGGCAAGGTTCTCGATGAGATTTACATCCCGCTGAGCTGCACCGCGGCGGAACTGGAGCGCCCCATCGAGCGCATCAGGAAGCTGCAGCCGGATGTCATCTTCTCCACCATCGTCGGCGCTGGCACGGCCATGTTCTACGAGGCCTATCGGCGTGCCGGCTTCGACCCCGCCCGCATGCCCATCGCCAGCCTGACGACGAGCGAGGCCGAGGTGGCGGAAATGTCGAGCGAGGCGGCCGAGGGTCACATCACCGTCGCCCCCTATTTCGAGACCATCGACAGCGACAATAACCGCCGGTTTCTCGCCGCCTATCGACGGCAGTTCGGCCCGGGCACGCCTGTGACCGCACCGGCCGAAGCCGCCTATTATCAGGTTCACCTCGCCGCCGCCGCCATTGCCGAAGCGCGCAGCGTCGACCGCGCCGCGGTGGTCGCCGCTCTCGGGCGGGTGCAGTTCGACGCGCCGCAGGGACGTGTCGCCATCGACACGTCCAACAACCACACCTTCCTCTGGCCGCGCGTGGCGCAGATCGATGCGGCCAAGCGCTTCAACATCATTTCGGACCCGCACCGGGCGATAAAGCCGGACCCCTACTTCCTGTCGTCCTCGCAGGACGATTGGGCGCTCGCCTCCGCAACCGCACGGATCGGCTGACCCCATGCCCATGCCGCCCCTCAAGAGCCTGAAGGGCCTGCCGGTTCTGGTGGTGCATCCGGCCGATGGCGACGGGCGTACGCTCATCGATCATCTGCGGCGCATCGGGTGCCACGCGGAGGCCACCTGGCCGATTCCGCGCGAGATCCCGGCCAATATCGGCGTCGTCTTCCTCTCGGTGGATCATGAGCACCGCACCGAGATTTCCCGGCTGGCGAAAAGCATCGACGGCATTCCGCCGGCGATCATCGCCATTGTCGACTACGAGATTCCCTCCACGCTCGAACTGCTGTTCGATCTTGGCGCGCTCGCCGCCATGGACCGGCCGATAAGGCCGTTCGGCGTGCTGACCAACCTGCTGCTCGCGCGCGGTCTCTGGCAGGAAAGGCTGGATCAGCAAAAGCGCATCCACAAGCTGGAGCGCCGCGTGTCCAGCATGCAGAAGATCCAGAAAGCCAAGGCCATCCTCATGTCGATCCACCAGATCGGCGAGGATGCGGCCTATGAGACGATCCGCCAGCAGGCCATGTCCAAGCGTGTGTCGATGGACGACATCGCCGCCTCCATCATCACGGCAAACGAGCTCTTGCAATTCCCGCCGAAGGGTGTTTAGCTCATTTCGTGTTCAGTTATGAACTTGCCGATTTTATCGGCATCGCGGGTCTGACAGTGCTGTCCGCCCGCTCTGGCTAGGTAGCCCGGATCGCCTCGCAGGAGGCGTTTCGGGCTTTTTTGTTTTTTGCTCCCGACAGGGCCGTCGGCGGCTTCAGTGCTCCGGTCGCACCCCGGCCTTCCGGCCGGGCACGGCCCGGTTTCGGCCGCGCGCTCGTCGAGCGCCTCCCCCCAAAAACAACCTTCCTCTCAGGGACTGTCTTCATGTCGATGAATCGTCGTCACTTCCTCACGACTTCCGCGGCACTTGCCGGCGGCGCCCTCGCCGCGCCGTCCCTCCTGCCGGGAGCGGCCTTCGGCGCGGACACCATCAAGGTCGGCGTGCTGTTCTCGCAGACCGGCGGCCTTTCCATCGTCGAGCGCTCGCTCACCGACGCGACGCGGATGGCGATCGCCGAGATCAACGCCTCGGGCGGCGTGCTCGGCAAGCAGGTGGAGGCGGTGATCGAGGATGGCGCCTCCGATCCCAAGACCTTCAACGAGAAGGCCTCCAAGCTCGTCATCCAGGACCGGCTGCCCACGGTCTTCGCCTGCTACACCTCGGCGAGCCGCAAGGCGGTGCTGCCGGTGTTCGAGAAGCGCAAGGCGGCGCTGTTCTACCCCACCTATTACGAAGGCTTCGAGTGCTCGAAGAACGTAGTCTATACCGGCGCCGTGCCCAACCAGCAGCTGTCGAACTTCATTCCCTGGATCATCAAGACGCTGGGCAAGAAGAAGTTCTTCATCGTCGGATCGAACTACATCTATCCGCGTGAAATGGCCAAGGTCTCGAAGATCCTGATCGAAAAGAATGGCGGCGAATATGTCGCCGACGAGTATCTCGAACTCGGCCATTCCGAATGGGGCTCGATGGTCAACAAGATCAAGAGCTCGGGCTGCGACGTGGTGCTCTCCAATGTCGTCGGCGACTCCGTCATCGCCTTCTATCGCGAGTTCAAGAACCAGGGCCTGTCCCACGAGCAGCTGCCGATCTGCGCCACCGTCACCTCCGAGATCGAAATCGCGGCCATGGGCGCGGAATATGCGGTCGGCAGCTACACCTCCTTCCCCTATTTCCAGGCGATCGACACGCCGGCCAACAAGGCCTTCATCGAGCGCTACCGCAAATTCGTCAACGACCCCAAGGCGGTGACCCACCACGCGCTCGAATCCTCCTATTTCCAGGTCTATCTGTGGAAGCAGGCGGTCGAAAAGGCCAAGGACACCTCCGCCGCGGCGGTGCTGGCCGCGGTCGGGGGCCAGAGCTTCGACGCGCCGGGCGGCAAGGTGACGGTGGAGAAGGAAAATCTCCACACCGCCCTCACCCCCCGCATCGCCCAGTGGCAGGCCGAAGGCCAGGGCAAGATCGTCGACGCCTATCCCGAGCCGGTCTTCCCGCTTCCCTATGTCGCCTATGGCGAGACGCAGCAGAACCTGTTCTGCACCCCGGCCGGGCTCGACGCCGCCAAGCTGAAGGGCTGATCGCCCCTTCGCCCGGCCGGCCGCGTCGCTGCGACGGCCGGGCGTTCCTTCAGCCGCTTCTCGCCGCACGAGACACATTCGCGATGATCGACACGATATTCATCGGGCTGAGCCTGGGCTCGGTCCTGCTTCTGGTGGCTCTCGGCCTCGCCATCACCTATGGCGCCATGGGCGTCATCAACATGGCGCATGGCGAGATGGTGATGATCGGCGCCTATACGGCCGTTCTGACCAGCCTCTATCTCGGCTTCGGGCTCATCGCGGCCATGCCGGTCGCGTTCCTGGTCACCGCGCTGCTGGGGCTGGCGATCGAGAAGCTGGTGGTGCGACGGCTTTACGGCCGGCTGCTCGACACGCTGCTCGCCACCTGGGGCGTCGCGATCCTCGTGCAGCAGGCGGTGCGGCTGTCCTTCGGCCTCGCCTTCTTCGGCATCACCATCGCCGGGCTGGGGCCGGGCCTGCAGAATGTCAGCCTGCCGGAATGGCTCGGCGGCACCTATGGCATCGCCGGCTCGCAGATCAGCGTCTACCGCTCCTTCATCATCCTCGTCTCGGTGGCCCTCGCGGCGCTGACCTGGGGGCTGATGTACCGCACCTCCTTCGGCATGCAGTTGCGCGCCATCATGCGCAATCCGCAGATGGCGGCGGCCTGCGGCATCGACACCGCCCGCATCAACGCGCTCGCCTTCGCCTATGGCTCCGGCCTTGCCGGCGTGGCCGGCGTGCTGATGGCTGGCTTCAAGACCGTGTTCCCCGACATGGGAACGCCGATGGTGGTGGACGGCTTCCTGGTCGTGGTGATGGGCGGCGTCGGCAGCCTCGTCGGCTCCATCCTCTCCTCGGCCATTCTCGGCCAGATCAACGGCCTCACCGCCGCGGTGAGCAACGACATCATCGCCCGCGCGGTCGTCTTCGCCGTGGTCATCGCCATCATCGTCTGGCGGCCCAAGGGCCTGTTTTCCTACAAGGGGCGCTGAGATGAAGCTGTCCAAGCGCGGGCTGAACACGGCGGCCTATGTCGTCTTCATCGCCCTCATCCTTGCCGCGCCGCTGGTGTTCGACGTCTTCTGGCTGAACCGCCTGTCGAAATATCTGGTGTTCGGCATGCTCGGCGCCGCCATCGCGCTGTCCTGGGGCTATGCCGGCATTCTCAATCTCGGGCAGGGCCTGTTCTTCGGCCTCGGCGCCTACGCGATCGCCATGTCGCTGAAGCTCGCCAGCACCACAAGTCTCGCCCAGGGGTCGGACACGCCCATCCCGGACTTCATGCTGTGGAACGCCGAGCCCGGCGCGCCGACGGATCTGTGCTGCATCACCCAGGGCTCCTTTCTCTGGATCCCGTTCCAGCACGCCTGGTTCGGCATCGCGATGGGCATCGTGGTGCCGGTGACCATTGCGCTGGGGCTCGGGCTCATCCTGTTCCGCAAGCGCATCTCCGGCGTGTTCATCTCCATCATCACCCTCGCCGTGGTGCTGCTGGTGCGCCTGCTCATCGTGCAGGCCCAGCCTCTTACCAATGGCTTCAACGGTCTGACCGATCTCGGCTATCTCGATGTTCTCGGCCTCGAATTCGACCCCTACACGCCGCAGACCTATTATCTGATCGCCATCAGCCTGGCGCTGGTGCTGATCGGCACACGGCTGCTGGTCGAAACCCGCGCGGGCCTGATCCTGCAGGCGATCCGCGACGATGACCGCCGGGCCCGTTTCCTCGGCTTCGACGTGCCGCGCTACCAGGCCTTCTTCTTCTGCGTCTCGGCGGCGATCTCCGGCTATGCCGGCATGCTCTATGTCATGGCCTCGGAGTTCGCCTCGCCGACCTTCATGGACCTGTCCTTCTCCATCACCATGGTGGTGTGGGCGGCGGTCGGCGGGCGCAACTCCGTTCTCGGCGCCTGCATCGGCGCCATTCTCATCAACATGATCGAGGCGACCGTCTCGGAGACCCCGGCGCTGATGGAAGTCTGGCGGGTGGTGATCGGCCTCGCCTTCGTCTTCGCCGTGCTGTTCCTGCCGCGCGGCCTCGCCGGCCTCGCCACGAGCCTGCGCGACGGGCTCGTCGCCCGCAGCGCCGCCGGCGCGCCCGCCCTCGTCGACCCCGCCCCTGCCGAGGAGAGGAGCTGAGCCATGTCCGCGACACCGATCGGGGCCGACCCTGCCAGCGCGGCCCTCACCATTGACGGGCTGACCGTCGACTTCGCCGGCTTTCGCGCCGTCGATACCGTGTCCACCGTGATCGAGACCGGCGAACTCCGGGTGCTGCTCGGTGCCAATGGCGCCGGCAAGACCACGCTGATGGATCTTGTCTCCGGCAAGACCCGGCCGACAGCCGGCCGCGTCTTTCTCGGCAATGTCGAGATCACCGGCCTTGAGGAACATCGCATCGCCCAGGCCGGGCTGGGGCGAAAGTTCCAGATTCCCAGCGTGTTCCGCGATCTCAGCGTGCGGCGCAATCTGGAGGTCGCCTCCTGCCGCGATCCCCGCGTGTTCGCCAATCTTCGGCTCGGTTTCGCGCCGGCCCAGTCGCGGCGGGTCGCGGAAATCCTCGCCATGGTCGGGCTTGAGAGCAAGCAGGAGATCGAGGCCGGCAGCCTCAGCCATGGTGAAACCCAGTGGCTGGAACTCGGCATGCTGATGGCGCAGGACCCCAAGGTCATCCTGCTCGACGAACCCACCGCCGGCATGACCGAAGCCGAGACCATGAAAACCGCCGCTCTCATCAAGGCGATGCGCGGGCGGCACACCATCATCGTCGTCGAGCACGACATGGCCTTCGTGCGCGAAATCGCCAGCCGCATCACCGTGATGCATCTCGGCCGCATCCTGGCCGAAGGGCCCATCGGCGAGATCGAGACCAATCCCGACGTGCGCGCCGCCTATCTCGGCTCGAAGGGAATCCAGTGATGCTCAGCCTGCAAAAGGTCGACAGCTTCTACGGCCGCAGCCACATCCTGCACGGCCTCGATCTCGACGTGCCCGGCGGGCAGATCACCGCCATCGTCGGGCGCAACGGCACCGGCAAGACGACGCTGCTGAAGACGATCATGGGGCTCACCGACCGCACCGGCGGGCGGATCGCCCTCGACGGCAGGGAACTCTCCGCCGAGCCGACGCATCGGCGCGCCCGCGCCGGCATCGCCTATGTGCCGCAAGGCCGGCAGATCATCCCGGACTTCACCATCCGCGAGAATATATTGATGGGCGGCTTTGCCACGACGGGACGCGGCCGCCCCCGCGCCGGCGGCATCCCGCCGCTGGTGCCAAAACTGTTCCCCTACCTCATGCAGAACCTCGACCGGCCGGGCGGCGTGCTCTCCGGCGGACAGCAGCAGCAGCTCGCCATCGCCCGCGCGCTCGCCGCCGAGCCCAGCGTGCTGCTGCTCGACGAACCCACCGAAGGCATCCAGCCCAACATCGTCGAGGAGATCCAGAACATCGTGGTGCGGCTCAATTCCGAAGAGGGCCTGACCATCGTTCTCGTCGAGCAGAACGTCGCCTTCGCCCGCTCCGCCGGCCACCACTTCGCCCTGCTGGAGAAGGGCCGCGCCGTCGCCGCCGGCCCCATCGCCACGCTCACCGACGATCTCATCCACCGGCACATCGCCGTCTGATCCGCTTCCAAGCCGTCCCGCGACGGTGCCACACAGGAGGAATGCCATGCAGCATGGAGACATCACGTCGAGCGCCGATTCCGTCGGCGTCGCCGTCGTCAATTACAAGATGCCGCGCCTGCACACACGGGCGGAGGTCATCGCCAATGCCCGCAAGATCGCCGACATGCTGGTCGGCATGAAGCGGGGACTGCCCGGAATGGATCTGGTGATCTTCCCGGAATACTCGACCCACGGGATCATGTACGACTCCGCCGAGATGTACGAGACCGCCTCGCAGGTTCCCGGCGAGGAGACCGAGATCTTCGCCGAAGCCTGCCGCAGCGCCGGCGTGTGGGGCGTGTTCTCGCTGACCGGCGAGCGCCATGAGGAACACCCGAACAAGGCGCCCTACAACACGCTGATCCTGATGAACGACAAGGGCGAGATCGTTCAGAAATACCGCAAGATCATGCCCTGGGTGCCGATCGAGGGCTGGTATCCCGGCGACTGCACCTATGTCTCCGACGGCCCGAAGGGCATGAAGATCAGCCTGATCATCTGCGATGACGGCAATTATCCAGAAATCTGGCGGGACTGCGCGATGAAGGGCGCCGAACTGATCGTCCGCTGCCAGGGCTACATGTACCCCGCCAAGGAGCAGCAGATCATCATGGCCAAGGCCATGGCATGGGCCAACAATGTCTATGTGGCGGTGGCGAACGCCGCCGGCTTTGACGGCGTCTACACCTATTTCGGCCGCTCCGCGATCGTCGGCTTCGACGGCCGCACCCTCGGCGAATGCGGCGAGGAAGAATACGGCATCCAGTACGCGCAGCTCTCGGTTCCGCTGATCCGCGAAGCCCGCAGCAAGGGTCAGGCGCAGAACCACCTCTACAAGCTGCTGCACCGTGGCTACACCGGCATGATCAATTCCGGCGAGGACGTGCGCGGCACCTGCGCGCTGCCGTTCGAGTTCTACAAGAAATGGGCGAACGATCCCGAAGGCACGCGCGACATGGTGGAGGCCATGACGCGCACGGCGCCGGGCGTCGAGGACTGCCCGATCGAGGGCATCCCCACCAAGGTCGCCACCGGCCATCGCTGAGCCGCCTCCCGCCCGCCGACGCGCGCTCGCCTGCGCGTCGGCCCGTCCCCTCCCGGAACGGACCTCATGAGCGAACCTGCCGATCTCTCCACCGAGGCGCGCGTGCTCCTCGTCTCCACCCTCGTCGGATCGCGGCTCGATCACGATCTCGGCCACCGCCTGCACCATATGGAGCATGACGGGACGGTCGAGACCGTGCGGCTGGAGACCCGCGACATGACCCGTCGGCGGCTGCGGGTGGTCACCGACCGGGGCACGGCGTGCCTCATCGCCCTGCCGCGCAGCGAACAGCTATTCGACGGCGCGATCCTGCTGCTGGAGCCCGGCCGCGCCATCGTGGTGCGGGCGCTTGAGCAAGCCTGGCTGCGGCTGCGCCCGGCAAGCCTGCCGGACGCGCTGCAGCTCGGCTATGCCGCCGGCAACCTGCACTGGAAGGTGCGGTTCGATGCCGGCGATGTCGAGGTGGCGCTGGAAGCGCCGCGTCAGGCCTATCTCGACCGGGTGCGCGACCTCATCTCCGAGGGCCGGGTCGCGGTGGTGGGGGCCGTTGATTGAGCCATGCTGTCACCCGCCCTGCTGCTCGCCCTGCGTTTCGGTGACTCCGCCTTTCCCAGCGGCGCCTTCGCCTTTTCGCAGGGGCTTGAGGGGCTGGCGGCGGTGCGCGGGGACCGGCCGGATGGCGAGGCCATCGCCGGCTTTCTCATTGAGCAGCTCCGCCATCGCTGGGACCCGGCCGAACGGGTGACGCTGGTGCGCTGCCACCGTGCCGCCGGCGACCTCGATGTCGTCGCCGCGCTCGATCGCGACCTTGATCTGTCGAGCTTCAGCGAACCGCTCCGGCTCGGCGCCCGGCGCAACGGGGCGGCGCTGCTCGCCACCCATGCACGTCTCGGCACACAGGGCGCGGTCGCCTATCGGGCGCGGATCTCGGCGGAGACGGCGCCCGGCACGCTCGCCGCGGTGCAGGGTCTTCTGTGGCAGGCGAGCGGCCTCGACGAGGCGTCTGCCGCCCTCCTCGCGGGCTACCAGCTTGTCGCCGGCGGGCTGACCGCTGCGACGCGGCTCGGGCTCATCGGCGCGCTCGGCGCCCAGCAATTGATGCCGGCCCTGCTCGCAACGCTGGCGGCGCTTTGCGCGGAACCGGTGGCCGCCGACGCCGAGCCGGCGGGCTTCTCGCCCTTTTCCGACATCGCCGCCGCACGACAGGCCCGCCTGCCGCTGCGCCTGTTTTCCAATTGAGAGGCGACCATGCTGCTGACGCCCACCGAATATGAACGGCTGACGATTTTTTCCGCCGCCGAACTGGCCCGCAAGCGCCGGGCGCGCGGCCGCAAGCTCAACGCGCCGGAGGCGACCGCCCTGATCGCCGACGAGATTCTCGAAGGCGCGCGGGACGGTCGCACCGTGGCGGAGATGATGGAGCTTGGCGGCAGCCTCCTCACCACCGACGATGTGATGGAGGGCGTCGCCGCGCTTATTCCCATGCTGCAGGTGGAAGCGACCTTTCCCGACGGCACCAAGCTCGTCACCGTGCATGAGCCGATCCGCCCCGGCCATGCCCTCCCCTCTGACGCGCGCGTGCCCGGCGAGATCATCGCCGCGCCCGGCGAGGTCGAGCTCAATGCCGGCCGCCGCACCGCCCGGCTTTCCGTGACCAATACCGGCGACCGGCCGGTGCAGATCGGCAGCCATTTTCATTTCTTCGAATCCAACCGGGCGCTCGACTTCGACCGGGCGCTGGCCTTCGGCATGCGCCTCGACATTCCCGCCGGAACCGCCGTGCGTTTCGAACCCGGACAGGCGAAGGAGGTGACGCTGGTCACCTTCGGCGGCACCGCCGAGATCGGCGGCCTCAACGGCCTCACCAACGGATCCACCGCCTCGGACGCGGCGGACGCCGCGCTCGCCCGCGCGCGCGCCGCCGGGTTCCGCGGCGCCTGATTTTCACGGAGGAGACGAGCCATGGCCCGTATGAGCCGCGCCGATTATGCCGCCATGTACGGCCCGACGACGGGCGACGGCGTGCGCCTCGGCGACACCTCGCTGATCGCCGTGGTGGAGAAGGACCACGCCGTCTATGGCGAGGAATGCCTGCATGGCGGCGGCAAGACACTGCGCGACGGCATGGGCACGGTCGCCGGCCTGACCAGCGCCGACGGCGCCCTCGACATGCTGCTGTGCAACGTGCTCGTCATCGACGCGGTGCTCGGCGTGGTGAAGGGCGATCTCGGCATCAAGGACGGGCGCATCGTCGGCCTCGGCAAGGCCGGTAACCCCGCCATCATGGACGGGGTCGATCCGCGCCTGCGCGTCGCCGCCTCCACCACGGTGCGCGACTGCGAAGGCATGATCGCCACCGCTGGCGCCATCGACGTGCATGTGCATTTCGACAGCGCCCAGCTCTGCGAGCACGCCATCGCCTCCGGCATCACCACCATGATCGGCGGCTCGCTCGGGCCGATCACGGTGGGCATCGACTGCGGCGGGCCGTTCAATGTCGGCAAGATGCTGCAGGCCTCGGAGGCGTGGCCGATCAATTTCGGCTTTCTCGGCCGGGGCAACTCGCATCTGCCGGCCTCGCTGGTCGAGCAGATGCGCACCGGCTGTCTCGGGCTGAAGCTGCACGAGGACTGGGGCTCGATGCCGGCGGCGATCGACGCGTGTCTGAAGGTGGCGGACGATCTCGACTTCCAGGTGCAGATCCACACCGACACGCTGAACGAGAGCGGCTTTCTGGAAGAGACGCTCGCCGCCATCGCCGGGCGCACCATCCACATGTACCACACCGAGGGTGCCGGCGGCGGGCACGCGCCTGACATCATCAAGGTGGCGGGCTATGCCCATTGCCTGCCTTCCTCGACGAATCCGACCAATCCCTACACGGTCAACACCTTCGACGAACATCTCGACATGACGATGGTGTGCCACCACCTCAACCCGGCGATCCCGGAAGACGTGGCCTTTGCCGAAAGCCGCATCCGGCCGCAAACCATCGCGGCGGAAGACATTCTGCACGACCTCGGCGCCATCTCCATGCTCGGCTCGGACAGCCAGGGCATGGGGCGCATCCACGAGGTGATCACCCGCACCTGGCAGCTCGCCTCCAAGATGAAAGACCAGCGCGGGCGGCTGCCGGAAGAGCAGACCTTCGGCGACAATGAGCGCATCCGCCGCTACATCGCCAAATACACCATCAACGCCGCCCGCACCTTCGGCATCGACGCCCATGTCGGCTCGCTGGAAGACGGCAAGATGGCCGACATCGTGGTGTGGCGCCCGGCCTATTTCGGCTCCAAGCCCGAACTGGTCATCAAGAGCGGCTTCATCGCCTGGGGAGCGATGGGCGACAGCGCCGCCTCGCTGATGACCTGCGAACCGCTGGCGCTGCGTCCGCAATGGGGCGCTTTCGCCGGCGCGGCCAAGGCGCTCTCCGCCTGTTTCGTCCACCCCTTCGCCATCGAGGACAACCTCGCCGGCACGCTCGGCCTCACCAAGGCCCTGCTTCCCGCCCGAGGCACACGAACGCTGTCCAAGCGCGACATGCTTCGCAACGATGCCCTGCCCTCGATCGAGGTCAATCCCTCCACCTTCGACGTTTTCGTCGACGGCGTGCTCGCCACCTGCGCGCCCGCGACCACGCTGCCGCTGGCGCAGCGCTACATGCTGAGGTGATGCGATGAACGATCTTTCTCCCTCCCGCCAGCCCGTGCCGCCGCCCCGGCCCGCCAATGCCGCCCGCATCGGCATTGGCGGGCCGGTCGGCTCCGGCAAGACGGCGCTGATCGAGGCGCTGCTGCCAGTGTTCGAACGACGCGGCATTTCGGTCGCGGTCGTCACCAACGACCTCGTCACTGCGGAGGATGCCGAACGCCTGCGCCGCTCCGGCATCATCGATCCCGCCCGTGTGCTGGCGGTGGAGGCCGGCGCCTGCCCGCACACGGTGATCCGCGAGGATCCGACGCTCAACATCCTCGCCGCCGACGAGCTCGACGCCCGGTTCCCGGGCCTCGAACTGGTGATCATCGAATCCGGCGGCGACAATCTCGCCTCGACCTTCTCGCTCGATCTGGTCGATTGGTGGATTTTCGTCATCGATGTCGCCGGAGGCGGCGACATTCCGAGGAAGCGCGGGCCGGGCGTGCTGCAATGCGACCTGCTGGTCGTCAACAAGGTGGACCTCGCCGCCCATGTCGGTGTCGATCTCGACCTGATGCTCACGGAGGCGCGCGCGGTGCGGGGCGGCAGGCCGCTCGTCGCCACCGCCTGCCGCGCGGGTATCAACATCGAGGCGGTGGCGGACGCGATCTGTCAGGCGGTTCTGGTCGGCCGATGAACGCCCCCTTCCCCTCGCTGCACCGGCCGGAGCTCGACATCGCGGTGGAACGCCGGGGCGCGGCGAGCTGCCTCATCGGCCGCTATGTCACCTATCCCTTCCACCTCACCCGCGCCTTCACGCTCGACGCCGCCTGCCCGGAGGTCGCGACGCTCTACATGCAGTCCTCGTCGGGCGGGTTCTATGCCGGCGAGGACCTGACGCTGCGGGTGCGCGTCGGTCCCGGCGCGGCGCTGCATCTCACCACCCAGGCCTCGACTCTCGTGCATGGCGATCGCGGGCGTCCGGCGCGGATGCGCGTGCTGATCGAGGTGGCGGCGGGAGGCTTTCTCGCCTACACGCCGGACCCGCAGATCCTGTTTCCCGGCGCCGCGTCAGAGACCAGGGTGGACATCGCGCTGGAGGGCGACGGCACGGCCTTCCTCACCGACGGACTGCTGGTGCACGATCCGACGAATGCCGGCGGCGCGCCGCTCGCCTATCGAAGCCGCGTCGATGTGCGGCGCGACGGACAGCTCATCGCCAGCGACCGCCAGGTGGTCGACGGCGCGCACCTCACCCGGCCCGGCGGACCGCTGCACGGTCATCGCGTCGCCGCCAGCGGTCTGTGGCTGGCGGACCAAACCGATGCGCACGGCTTCGAGGATGTCCTTGGCCAGCCCGATTGCCTTGCCGGTGTCAGCACGCTTCCAAACGGTGCCGGCCTCGGCCTGAGGCTTCTGGCGAAGGACGGTGCCGCCCATGAAGCCGCCATGCGCGCGGCCTTCGCGCATGTCTTCGCCGCGCGCTTCGGCGTGCCACCGGCGCGGCGGAGAAAATAAGCTCAGCGCACGGTGAGCTGGTAGTAAAGCGCCGCCAATCGCTGCGGCAGTTCGGCGACGCGCGTCACCGGGAAGGTGTTGCGCCGCCCGAAAATGCCGGCGCCCGCCTTGTCCGCGGCCGCGCCCAGCGCGACGCAGAACACGTCGAGCCCCTGCCCCCGCGCCCGGGCGACGGCGTGCTTCGCATCCTCGACAAGGTAGGCGTCATCTTCGACATCGATGTCGGACGGCTCGCCATCGGTCATCACGACAAGCACGCGGCGATGGTGGGCGCGCGAGGCCAGCCGGGCCGCGCCATGACGCAGCGCCGCGCCGAGCCGGGTGGAATAGGCCGGCTGCACCGCCGCGAGACGGGCCAGCGCCGCCTCCCAGCGCTCGTCGAAATCCTTGAGCGGCGTGACGCGGACATCCCCGCGCCCATTGGAGGCGAAGGCGTCGGCGGCGAAAGGGTCGCCGAGCCCCGCCAGCGCCTCCCCGAGCAGCGCCACCGACAGGGCGGCGGTCGACAGGACCGTCCCGCCCTCCGGCCCGACCGCATCGGCGGTCGACTGCGACATGTCGAGCAGCAGCATCAGCGCGACATCGCGACCCTGCCTCTGCCGGATCATATGGATGCGTGGATCGGGCATGTCGCCCAGACGCAGCGCCTGCATCGCCTCCTGCGCCGCCTCCAGGTCGAGTTCGTCGCCATGCAGGCGCCGGCGCAGCCGCGTCGGACGGTCGAGCCGGGCCCGGCGCACCAGCGCGTCGATACGCGCCCGCACGCCCTGCGCCGCCGCGAGCTGCGCGCGCAAGGCGTCCGCCGGGCCGTCGAGGGCGGGATAAAGCCGAAGCGTGACATGGTCCGGCTGCTCCGCCCGCAGCCGATAATGCCATTCCGGGTGGAGCGCGAGTACCGCGCCCTCCTCATCCGGCGCGCGCGGCTGCACGCGTGCGCTCTCGCTCGGTTCGGCCGGCCCCTCCGACGACCCGGCGTCGATCTCCTCCTCGCGCAGTCGCGCCGCCTCCACCATCAATTCCAGCGCATCGGCGTTGTCGCGATCCCTGTCCTCCCAGTCGAACAGGCCGAGCCCATCATCGCGATACAGCGGCTGAACGACATGGTTGCGGGCATCGAACGGGATGCGGAGCTGGCCGAGATCATGGCCGATGACACGGGCGATCTCCGGCACGAAGGCCTGCCGCGCCGGATCGGCGGCGAAGGCGTCGTCGAACAGGCGCCGCGCCTTGGCGATCCAGCCATCGTCATCCGTGAAGCCGGGGTCGGCGAGGCCACGCGCCAGCCGCGCGAACAGCGACGGCACCGTCTGCGCCCGGCTTGCCGGCTCGCGATGCCAGCCGCCCCACAGCCGCGCGAGGCCGGGAAAGCGCCGGGCGGCGAGGCGCTCGACGCGCGCGTCCTCCAGCAGCGCCACCAGGGCGATCTGCACGGGTTTCATCCGCCCGACCGAAAAGCGCGTCGTGGTGAAGACGCGATGGCAGGCGGCGTGCAGCACCGCCGCCTCGAACGCCGCCGGTGCCTCCTCCGCCGCCAGAGCGTTGAAGCGCGCGGGCATCAGCAGCAACCCGCCGGCAAGCCGGGTGCGGCGCAAATGGCGGTCGGCGATCACCCGCACCTCCGGGTCGAAGCCGAACAGCCCGCGGGTCAGCTTGCGCAGCCGCTCCTCATGGATCGCATAGCGCACCGCGCCCCCCCGCTCGGCGAGGCGTTGCCGGGCAAGCGCGTCCGCGAGGCTGAAATAGGCGGCGCGCCGGCGCCGGTCGGCCGGATAAAGCGCCAGCCCATCGGCCATCCAGGCCTCAAGTCCCGAGGCATCGACGGCATCGGTGATCGCGTCGAAGGCTCCGAGCAGCGGCGCCACCGCATCGGCCGCGCGCGCGGCGAGCCCGGCCATCGCCCGCAGCAGGGCAAGGGGAGCCGCCCCGTCGCCGCCATAGGGGACATGCCCCGCGACACTGTCGACGGCCTGACGCGCGACGGCCGCACCGGCATGGCGGCAGAGCGTCCGGGCGGCCTCCCAGAATTCCGGCAGCATCGGTGCCGAAGCACCCGGCAGCAGCCGCGCCTCCAGCGACCACATCGCCTGCATCAGGGCGGGGCCGGCATTGGCGTCGTAAAGCGCCGCGACCGCGCGCGACCAGCGCTCGGCGTCGCCCTCGCCCACATGCTGCCCCACAAGGCGGCGCGCCGCCGCAAAGCGCAGCGCGAGTTCGGGGCGTCCGGCGAGCCGTCGCGCCAGCGCATCCGCTGTGCCGGGCGGCGCGCTCGGGGTAGGGAGGCGGTGAGGGACAGCCATGCCGCCGCTCACAGGCAGGCGGAGACGATGGAGCGCAGCGCGCCACGCGTGTCGCGATCGTCGGTCAAGGCCGAGACGATGGTCATGTCGCAGGCCTGCGGGATCGCGACACCGCGCGCGATCAGCTTTCCGGCGCGGATCAGCGTGCGGGTCGAGGCGCCCTCGTCCAGACCATGCCCGCCGAGATTGCGCGAGGCGGCGGCGATGCGCACCAGCTTTTCCGCGACATCGAGGCCGATGCCGGCCTCCTGCGCGACGATCGCCGTCTCGCGGCCGGCGTCGGCATAGGTGAAGTCGATGGCGGCGAAGCGCTGCTTGGTGGACTCCTTCAAGTCCTTGACCGCGCTCTGGTAGCCGGGATTGTAGGAAATCACGAGAAAGAAATCGGGATGGCCGGCGACGAGTTCGTTGCGCTTTTCCAGCGGCAGCACCCGCCGTTCGTCGGTGAGCGGGTGAATCACCACGGTCGTGTCCTGACGCGCCTCGACAATCTCGTCGAGATAGCAGATGGCCCCGTGGCGCACCGCCTCGGTGAGCGGTCCATCGCGCCAGACCGTGCCGCCGGCATCGAGCAGATAGCGGCCGACGAGATCGGACGCCGTCATGTCCTCGTGACAGGCGATGGTGATCAAGGGGCGCTTCAGCCGCCAGGCCATATGCTCGACGAAGCGGGTCTTTCCGCACCCTGTCGGCCCCTTCAGCATCAAGGGAATGCGTTCGGCATAGGCGGCCTCGAACAGCGCGAGCTCATCGGCGACGGGGGCATAGAACGGCTCTTCGACGATCGCATACTGGTCGAGGTTCATGCGCACGGCTCCTTCCGGCCCGGCATGTGCCGGGCTTGAAAACAAAAAACCCCGCCCGAGCCGGCAGGCTCGGTGCGAGGCGTCATCGCCAGTTCCGCGCACGACGCTGTGCGAGGAGATATTCCACAATAGTGACGAAGGCCGGCCCGGCCGGCAAGCCGGTTTGATCCAAGCAACAGCCTTGAACGTCGAAAATGACGGATCAACGTGTCGCCGGTGCGCCGGCGGATCGCCTGCGGGCCGAGGTTGACGCAAAAGCGATCCGCCGGAGACCCCGGCCGCGTGCAGAGGGGCGTGCCTTCAGAACCGCGTGGACCTCGGACGGCGACGGCGCAGGCTCGCGCTCCACGCACGTTCCTTCCTGCGGGTTCTCGTGACGAGCGTGCCTGCAAGCCGACTTGTCTTCTCCGCGATCCTCTCGAACAGCACAGGGCCGCGCGGCCGCGCCGAACGTTAAGGTCGGCTCCCCAAACGCATCCGGTTCTTCTGTCGCTCTGGCCTGCTTGTCACCGACAAGATCGGCTATGAAATGCGTCTCATGGCCGAGCGCTACGTCCTTTCGGATGATCTCATGACCCCCAAAAGGGAGAATTCGGGTCGGCTACAGGACGGCTGCTGTCTGCGCAGCAACAGCCAAAACCGACCAGTGTGCCACCGGCCCCCAAGCCAGCTACAGGCATATCCGCAGCGACCTTGTGATCTTGCGAAACCAGTTCCGACAAGGCGGCAGGAGAACATCTCATTAACGGTGGGCGGACCAGCGGTTCCTGTCAGCCATGCCGGCGATGGTGAAACGCAACCATATGAGCAGGAACGCAGCTTCCGGCGGAATCCAACCTTGCCAAATTTTGCCAAACCTCTATTCTTCCCGCATGAGCACGATGAATATTTCACTGCCCGAAGGCCTTAAAAATTTCGTCGACCAGCAGGTTTCGGAGCGCGGCTACGCGACGAGCAGCGAATATGTGCGCGAGCTGATCCGCCGCGATCAAGACCGCGCGAGGCTGCGTGGCCTGCTGCTGGAGGGGGCTTCCTCACCGGCCTCGATGCCGGCCGACGATCAGTACTTCGATAGCCTGCGGGCCCGGATCGCAGGCTCCGCGGGTCGGTGAGCCCGAAGCCTGTCATCCCGCGGCAGCGGGCGCAGCAGGACGTGGACGAGGCCCTTGACCACTATCTGCGCGATGCAAATGGCTCTGTTGCCCTCGGGTTTGTTGACGATCTCCAGGCCGCCTATCGACTGATCGCGGAACATCACACCTCGGGCTCACCGCGCTATGCCTATGAGCTCCAGATGGCCGACATCCGCAGCCTGCGACTGAAGCGCTATCCCTATCTCGTCTTCTACGTCGAACATCCCGATCATATCGAGGTGTGGCGCGTGCTGCATGGGATGAGAGACATCCCGCCCTGGCTCATCGGACCGGACGGTGACAGAGCGGACCATTAAGGCGGCGCGGACACCGTTTGGCTCCCGCTTGCACGGCTCGGAACTTCACCGGAATGAATCGGTCGCCCCCAACCGATTCAAAACTCTGGTTGGACGCAACATGCCGTGCGCGCGACTCTTGTCCCATGATCGCGCAACCCTACCAGCTCTATGTCGAGCGGCGAGATACGGTCAGGAACATGGCCCGCTTTTACGCGCTGTCGATCGAACCGACTTTGTTCGGCGAGGTCTGCCTCACCCGCCGCTGGGGTCGCATCGGCGCGCGCGGTCGGGCGAAGTGCCACACGTTCAAACGAGAGGAAGAGGCTGTCCAGCTGTTTCTCGGGCTGCTGCGCGGCAAGCAAAAGCGGGGCTATCGCGCAATTTCCAGAGATGCGGCGAAGCCTGCATCGACAATGGTATTTCGCGTGCCAGACGACGCGGGCGGGAATTGACCCCCAACAACGATATCGAGATGCCCCCGGCCAACTAGCCGCTTATCGTGTGATAAGCTGCCCTGTCTCCCGGCCCCGTGTCTGCTGACGGGCATGCTGCTGGTGCATATCCCGCAGCATGGCCGCATGAACGGTAGGTATCGGGCACGCGCCGGGGTTCGCGTAGATCGTCCCCGCTGAGGCGCCGGCGGCCGGCCTCGACGATCTTGATCGGCTCATCGGCCAGTGTGCGGTCTTTCTGCAGCACCTCGACGGCCCGGCCAACAGGCTGGACGAGCACGGCCGATAGCTCCCGCGACGGCGCCGGAATCGCCGTCGCGAGCCGAATTGTTTCTCGCGGTGCGCGCGCTGGATGGATTTGGCGCGGTCGCGCGCCGTGGCTGCCGGGTTGTCAGCCTCCGCGATGTCATAGAGCGTCGCCTGTATCGCCGCTCTGTGCGATACAAGGCAATCACGCAGCACACTGGTGCGCCTGCCAGACAGACAGCCGGCTTGAAACGCAGAATGCGCAGTGCGGATCTAAGCAAAGGGACGTATCGACTCAGGATGGATGACCCACTCGCCCGTCACAGGAGCGAAAGGCTCCTGTACGAGCCGCTCACGCTTCCCGCTCCGCACACCCGCCGCCATCCTTCGAAAGGACGACCCGAAGCGCAGTCGCCCTCCCCCCGAACAGCAGGCCGTTCATGACCAATGACAGAGCGCGTATGGAACGCGACATCGGCCTGTTCCGCGCCATCCGCAACGCGCTCAGAGCTGCGGCGCACGATCGCGGCCATGAGTGGACAGGCACAGATCAGCTCATGATCACGCGCTTTTTCCTGGAATACATCGAAGCCAAGGGGCTGCGCGTCGTACCCTACCAACCTGACCGCCCGATTCAGGATGCGATCAACCGTGCGCTTGAGGAGGGCAAACGGATGTCAGTCGCGTGGGTCGGTAAACGGCACAAGAACACATGGAGATATCGCGCCGCCCTTGATGCCGCGCCAAACTGGCGAAAGGGCCATGACGCTGAGCTCAAGGACGCGAGACAGGCTGAGCAGGAAAAAGCCTAATAGTGCCGTGCTGCATACACAGCGGGTGGGAAGCTACACTCATTCTCTTCGCTGAGAACCAGCTGGGAAATGGCCAACCTAGGCTTTGCGGCTACAGCCATTGTCGAGCGCTGGCGGGCTGGATCGAGAACGGCTACCCCTGCGCACCTCTCCCTCGCGATGTCGCCGGTGCTCATCGCGCTGCTGACCCTCCGATCATCCGCTCAGGGCGAACCCGCCCGCGACGTTACGCCGAAAACCAACCGGTTGCAGATGAGGATCATCAGCAGCGAGCCGACTCCGACCAGGGTGAAGATGGCGTTCACCGACGGGGTGAAGCCGAAGCGCATCTGGTTCCACACCCAGATCGGCAAGGTGGGCGAGGTGCCCGAGAGGAACAGCGTCACCATCACGTCGTCGGCCGACAGGGTGAAGCCGAGCAGCGCGCCGCCGATGATCGCGCCCCTTATCGAGGGGAACAGCACATGGACGAAGCTCTGCCAGTGATTGGCGCCCGAATCCATCGAGGCTTCCAAAAGCGCCCCGTCGAGCCGGCGCAACCGGGCGAGGATGATCATCAGGATCACCGGCATGACGAAGCTCGCCTGGCCGATGACGATGCGCCCGACGCCGGAGGGAATCTGCGCGAGCTGCGTCGCCAGCACCATGACAATGCCGAGCACCACGCCCGGCACCGCAACCGGCACCGCCAGCGCGAACTCGAAGAAGCGCGCCCGCCTCACGCGGCCGTAGTGCAGCGCGAAGGCGAAGCCGGTGGCCGTCACCGCCGAGACCAGCACCACGAGGAAGCCGACCGCCAGACTGCGCTGCACGGCGTCCAGCATCGGCTGGTTGCCGGCGAGCTCCGCATACCAGCGCAGCGTCGCGCCGCTGAGCGGGAAGGCCTGCACGGTGGAATCGTTGAACGACATCAGCACCATGATGGCGAGCGGCGCATAGAGGAAGAGATAGGGCAGCGCGAACAGCGCCGTCGCCCCCGCCCGCGCAAGGCGCTCGCCGGAGGTGAGCCGGTGGCGCGCCACCGGAGGACGGGCGCCCTCGTCGCCCATCAGCACGCCCTTGGTCTGCCCGGCCCACATGACCAGCGCCAGCACGAAGCCGACACTGACCATCAGGCACACCGCAATGGCGGAGCCATAGGGCCAGTTATTGGCGATACCGAACTGCGAGGCGATCACCATGCCGATCATGGTGCCGTCGATGCCGCCGACCATGGAGGGGGTGATATAGTCGCCCACCGTCATCAGGAAGGCCAGCGCGAAGCCGATGGCGACGCTGGGCCGCGAGAGCGGCCACACCACATGGCGGAAGGTCATCCAGGACGAGGCGCCGCTGTCCTGCGACGCCTCGATCAGCGAATGCGGGATCTTCTCCAGCGCGGTGAAGATGGCGACGAAGCAGAACGGAATCGCGATGTAGGTATAGGTGAGCAGCACCGAGAAGCCGGTGTAGAGGAAGGCCTCGCTCGGCTGATCGAGCAGGCCGCTGCCGACCAGCGCAGAGTTCAGGATGCCGTTCTGGCCGAGGATCATCCGCCAAGCGAAGACCCGCATCAGCAGGCTGATCCACAGCGGGATGATGACCAGCAGCACCAGGATGGAGCGGTGCTTCTGCACCACCCGGGCAGCGTAATAGGCCATGGGATAGGCGATGAGGCAGCCGATCGCCGCCGCGCCGAAGCTGGTGGCGAGCGTCTTCACCATCAGGAACTGGAAGCTCGACGACTTCCACAGCCTGACATAGCTGGCGAAGGACGGGTCGAACACGATCAGCCCGTTGGAGGTGCGCAGGAAGCTGGTGCCGATGAGCAGCAGGTTCGGCACCAGCACTAGGGCGATGAACCAGGCATAGATCGGCCAGCCGAGAATGCCGACGCGATGGAAAGCGAAGGGGCGGCGTTCGGAAAGGGGCATGTCGGAGGCGATATCAGCCATGGAACACCGTCGCATTGCCCGGATCGAACATCACCCGCACCGCGCGGCCGGGAACGAAGCCTTCGCCGCCCATGGTGGGCACGGCGGCGATGATGTTGTGCTCGCCGCAGCGCACATTCACCTCCAGCGCATTGCCGAGGAACAGCACGTCCTCCACCGTGCCGTCGAGCACGCAGCCCTCGCCTGCCGGGTGGTCGGCAGCGGCGAGGCGCACGCATTCGAAGCGGATAGCCAGGCGCGCCGGGCCCGAGCGCGGCACCGCCACGCCGGGCAGCGCCCGCCCGCCGAGCCGGGTGGTGAGTGCGCCCTCGCCCGGGGCGGCTTCGATCGGCAGCAGGTTAGAGCGGCCGACGAACTGGGCGACGAATTCGGAAGACGGGTCGAAATAGATCTCGCGCGGCGTGCCGAGCTGGGCGATGCGCCCCTCGCTCATAACCGCGACGCGGTCCGACATGGAAAGCGCCTCGCCTTGGTCGTGCGTCACATAGACGAAGGCGATGCCGAGCTCACGCTGCAGCGCGACCAGCATGTGCTGCATCTGCTGGCGCAGTCGCAGATCCAGCGCGCCCAGCGGTTCATCGAGCAACAGAATGCGCGGCCGGCAGACGATGGCGCGTGCCAGCGCCACACGCTGCCGCTGGCCGCCGGAAAGCTGGTGCGGCAAGCGGGTGGCGAAGTCCCCCATGCTCACCAGATCCAGGCACTCGCGGGCCTTGGCGCGGCGCGCCGCCTTGCGGGCGCCGGCCATGCGCAGCGGATAGGCCACATTCTCCAGCACAGTCATATGCGGGAACAGGGCATAGCTCTGGAACACCGTGCGCACATCGCGGCGGAAGGGGGGGACATGGGTTATGTCGTCGCCGTTCATCAGAATGCGGCCGACATCCGGCTGCTCGAAGCCGGCGATCATCCGCAGCAAGGTCGTCTTGCCCGAGCCGCTGGGGCCGAGGATGGAGAAGAACTCCCCGGGCTCGACCGAGAAGGAGATCCGGTCGAGGGCCGGTCGGGTCGCGCCGTCATAGGTCTTGTCGACTCCCGCGACGGTCAGGATCGCCTGTGAAGTCTTCACCATCTCTCGTGCTCCGCATTCCGAGGTCGGGTTGACGCACGTCAGAGCGTGCCGGCCTTGAAGTCGTTCCAGATCTGCAGGCGCCGCTCGAAATCTTCCGGCTTCTGCAGGATCACGAGCTTTTCCCAGAAGTCGCCGGCCTGCGAATCCGGGATGTTGGTGCGCTTCAACGTCGTTTCGCTGACGCCTCCGGCCGTGGCCTCGCTGAGGTCGAGCACGCCGTTATTGGTCGAGGTCTCGATGAAGCGGGCCTGCCATTTGGTCGAGAGATTGTCGTTGATAAACTTGTAGACGATGTCGCGATTACCCTTCTTGGAGATGCCGGTGCAGTCGATCCAGGTCGGGGTGCCTTCCTTGGGCAGCGCATAGTTGAAGTTTTTGTCCTTGTCCTGCAGCGAGGTGACGACGGCGATGTTCTGGCAATAGCCGATGACCGCGTCGCCGGCGGCGTAGATCGTCACCGCATCGTCGAAGCCGCGAGCAATGGTGCGGATCTGCGGGCGCAGCGTGCGCAGCGCGTTCTCGCAGGCGGTGAAGTCAGCGTCGGTCAGGTTGAAGGGGTCCTTTGCCCCGACCGAGAGCGCGATCATCGGGAAGCAGATGGTGCAGTCGTCGAAGATGTTGACCTTCCCGCGGTACTTCTCGTCCCACAGCGCCGCCCAGCTATCCGGCGCCTTCATCAGGTCGGCATTGTACATCAGCGGCTGGGTGCCCCAGTTATAGGGCACGCCGACGACGTCGCCGCCGACATTGGTGTATTTCTTCCAATCGAGCTTGGACGTGATGTTCTTGGTGTTCGGCAGCTTGGCGAGATCGATCGGGCCGATGAGACCGGCCTCCTTGAACCGGGGGAGCGAGCCGGTCTCGATGTACATCACGTCCGGCTGCACAGCGCCGGAGAAGGGCTGCGAGAACAGCTCATCAACCGAGCCGATGACGACCGGTTTCACCTCGACGCCATTGGTGTCGCTCCATTCCTTGCACCAAGCCGGGTCGTGATAGGTCTCCCAGGTCAGCAGGACGATGGGGTCCTGTGCATAGGCCCGGCGCAGCACGCCGGGGCTGGCCAGAACGGCCGCGGCCGCGCCAACGCCCTTGATGACGCTGCGCCGCGAGGGCACCCAATCTCCAGTATGGAAGGTCATTTTTTTCCCCTGTGTTCGAGCCTTTCCGGCCGTCACCCGGTTCGGCAACTCTCGTGCCATTCCGGGTTTTCATCGATCTTTCAAGATTATCCGGCGATTTCCGGGCCGGTCGCATGGGTTGAGCCGACTATTAACCGCAGCGAGACGGTGATTCTGCTGTATCAATCAGAAGATCTACCACTCATTTTCGCGACATGGTCGCACCGATGCGCCGAAATGAGACGCGATCGCGCCGCGGCGACTGTTTCACAAATGAGCCGCCGGCTGTCGCACAGGCGCGACAACGGGCTTCGGCCAAGGGCCGTCAGTGCGCGATGCGGTAGCGCTGGAGCTTGCGGTAGAGGGTGGCGCGGCTCAGCTGGAGCGCGTCCGCCGCCGCTTTCACATTGCCGCCGCAGCGGGCGAGCGTGGCGACGATGGCCTCGCGTTCGGCGGCGGCAATGGCGAGACGGACGCTGCCCGCTTCGCCTTCCGTCTCGGACGGAAGGCTGGCCGCCCCATCCGTGTCGGCCGCTGGCGGTGCCGGCGAGGGCCGCGGCGCGGCGCGGCCGAGCGGGCGGATGGCGATGTCGGCGGCGCCGAGACGGTCGCCTTCGCAGATGTGGATGGCCCGGTTGAGCACGTGGCGCAGTTCGCGCACATTGCCCGGCCAGTCATGTGCCATCAGCACCGCCATCGCCTCCGGGGAGAGGGTGAGCCGTTGGTCCGGGGCCAGATCGGTGACGATGGCCTCGATGAGCTGGCGCCGGTCGGTGCGCTCCCGCAGGGCGGGAATGTCGATCACCGCACCCGCGAGCCGGTAATAAAGGTCCTGCCGGAACTGGCCGCGGGCGATCTGGGCTTCGAGATTCTGGTTGGTCGCGGCGACGACCTGCACATCGATCCGGCGCGGCTTCGTTGCGCCGAGGGGCATGACCTCACCGGATTCGAGCACATGCAGAAGCCGTGTCTGCTGGCTGATCGGCATGTCGCCGATCTCGTCGAGGAACAAGGTCCCGCCATCCGCCTCGACCAGCCGTCCGGGGCTGCCCTCGCGCCGCGCGCCGGTAAAGGCGCCGCTGCCATAGCCGAACAGTTCGCTGTCGATTAGCGTGTCGGGCACGGAGGCGCAGTTGAAGGCGACGAATGGCGCCACGCGGCGCGGGCTCTCCTCGTGGATGGCGCGGGCGAGAGCGTCCTTGCCCACCCCGGTCTCGCCGAGCAGCAGGATCGGCAGCGAGCCGCCCAGCACCCGCCGGATGAAGCGGACATTCGTTGTCATGCGCGGGTCGGTGCCGGCGCAGTCATCGAGGGTCAGCAGGCGCGGCGCGGCGCGGGGCGGAAGAGACGGGGGCGCCGCCGCCGGACGGGGGCGGGGCTCCTCTGCAGGACCGGCGGCAAAGCGTTTGCCGGTGCCGGCGGGCCGCGCGGGAGCTTCCAGCGGCCCGCTGAGCGAGACGGTGATGGCGTCACCTCCCTTTTGCAGGTGCAGGGTCAGCTCGGTGCCGCCGAGACGCGAGAGATCGGCCAGGCGATGGTCGCGCTCGAACACCGCCCACAGGCTGCGCACGCGGGCAAGCTGGATGCGGTCGCGCAGCATCTCGCGTGCCGCATGATTGAGGCCCACCAGCTGGAAGTCGCCGTCGACGGCGATGAGGCCGTGGTCGACGGCGCCGATGGCGAATTTGAGGATGAAGCAGCGGCGGAAAGCCTGGCGGAACATGCGTTCGCCGATGCGGTCGGCCAGGCTCGTCGAAAGGCCGAGCACGACCTTCAGTGTTTCTCGCTGCAGTTCGGGGTTGCGGATCGAGATGTTGATGGCGCCGATCAGCTCCGCATCCGGGCTGAACAGCGGGGCGCTGGCACAGGAAAGTGCGGAGAAATCGTAGAAGAAATGGTCGTTGGTGTGCACACCCACCGGCTGGCGCTCGACCAGGCAGGTGCCGATGGCGTTGGTGCCGGCGGAAGGCTCGGCCCAGGCAGTGCCGGCGCGCTCGACCTCACTGTAGAATTCGGGATTGTAGTTGGCGCGTTCGGAAATGATGTAGCCGTCGACATTGCCGAGGCTGATGGAGAAGCCGGACAGCGAGACGGCGCCGAACATGGCGTCGATCTCGGGCCGGGCGTAATGGATCAGTTCGTCATTGGCCTGGCACTGGCGCTTGAGCTCCGCGTCGCTGACCGCCTCGATACGGAATTTGGCCGCGGGATCGAACGAATAGCCTTCCATGCAGCGGCGCCAGGAGGCCGCCATGGTATCGGCCGCGCGCTGGGCGAGAAAATCGCCGGCCGCAGGCGCGAGCTGGTTCGCACTCGTCACGATACGCGAGACGTGGCTGCGCAAATCCAGCATTGCAGGCTCCAATTCCGGCCCCCCGCTTAAATTGTGCGCAGCACAAAGTTTAACCGTCAACCTGCTTTCTCCCCCGTTTGGGCCCCGGAAGCGAAAAGGGGCCGGCAGTACCGACCCCTTCTTCCTCAGGCAAACAGCATCCGCAGATGGTCGTTGAGGAAGACCCCGTTGGGGTCCATCTCCCGGCGTAGCCGTTTGAAGGCGTCGTACTTCGGATAGATTCGCTCCAGCCGCTCGGGGGTCATGAAGTGATGCTTGCCCCAATGCGGGCGTGCGTCGTAGCGGTCGAGGATGGCGTCGGCGTCGCGCAGCATGCCCCAGCTCCATTCCTCCAGCGGGCCGGAAATGGACAGCGCATAGCCGTCGCGCTCGGAATAGGCCGAGAGATAGGTGTCGTCGCCCTTCACCGCCCGGCACTCCACCGGGTAAATGGAGTCCGGATACCGGGTTTGGAACATGTGCCGCACCTCGGCGAAGCATTCCTCGAAGCGGCCGAAGGGCACGGCATATTCGATCTCGCGGAAGTTCGGCACGTAGTCGTTGGGGTAGATGATCGAGGAGTGGTCGAACTCCTCGCCCGGCCCCAGCGGCGGCGCGGGCTCGGCCACCGGCACCGCGTTGTAAGTGCGCATGTGGCAGAAATCATGGTCGCGCGTCGCCTTCGAGGGTACCGCGCCGCCCGGCAGCTCGTAGAGCTCGGCCGATTCCCGGCGCGGTAGCCAGAAGAACCAGAAAGTTCGGTTGGCCTCCAGCAATTGGTGCAGGTTGCCGATGCAGTCCTCGGTGTCGGTATTCCAGGAGCGCTTGTGGATGTTGTAGGAGGGCACCGCCTGGATCGTCAGCGACACTACCAGCCCGAACATGCCGATCGAGGTGCGGAACGCCTTGAACAGCTCGCCATCGGCGGCGGAAAGGTCCCGCAGCTCGCCCTCCGCGGTGACGATGCGAGCGCCGACGAGGTGGGTGGAGAGGCAGGCCAGCGTCTTGCCGGCGCCATGGGTGCCGGTCATCATCGCGCCAATCACCGCCTGCCGGTCAATGTCGCCCTGGTTGTTGAGCGACATGCCCTGCTCGCGCAAATATTTGGTCAGCGCGCTGATGCGCATGCCGGGCCGCACCGTGACCTGCAGCTTCTCCTTGTCGACGGCGACGACCTGATTGAAGTCGTCGAAGTCGATATGGACGCCCGGCGTCGGCACGATGGCCGGGTTGGAGTGTCCGGCGCCGCTGGCGCGGATCGGCAGCCCCAGCTTGCGCGCCTGCCGCACGATGGCGCAGACCTCCTCCTCGGAGGTCGGGCGGGCGGTGTGGCGCGGCACGAAATACTGTTCGCCGAACCAGTTCCACCAGAGTTTGCCGGGCTGCAATAGTCCGGCCGTGTCGACACTCGACATAGCAATCTCTCCAGCGGTTCAGACGGCGATGGCGGGCAGGTTTTCGTCCAGCGTCGCTTCGCCCAGCGCCGCATTGACGGCAGGCATCACCCGCTTGGCAAGCAGTTCCATCGAACGGCGCATCGCCGGCTTGTCCTCCCATTCGTGCGAGGTCATCATCAGCGTGCCGAACGGGCCGACCTCCTCGCGCAACGCCAGGATCTTCCGCGCCACCGTCTCCGGGCTGCCGTAGATGACGAAATTGTCGCGCACCAGAGCGGGGGTGATGGTGGCCGGATCAGTATCGCGGAACGGGGCGAGCAGCGCCGCCGCGCCCATGCGCTGATACACCTGGAACATGTAGTCGTAGTACCAGTCATAGGCGCCGCCCGGCTTCTTGACGACGCGCTCCGCCTCTTCGTCGGTGTCGGCGACATGGATGGAGCGGGCGACGCGCCACTTCGAGCCGTCCGGCGTCCGCCCGAGCTTGGCCAGCTCGTCGCAATAGGTCTCCCAATGGGTCTTCACCACCCAGGAGGCGACGAAATTGGCCGAAATCGGCATGAAGTCGTTGCGGGCGGCGACGCGCATCGAGCCGGAATAGGGGCTCGACACCGAGACGGCGAGAGGCGGGTGCGGCTTGGTCAGCGTCTTCGGCAGGATGCCCACGCCGAGGTCGGGCCAGTAGCTCTTGCTGAGCTTGACGTTCCAGAACTTGCCGGGGATGTCGTAGGGCGGATCGGAGGCCCAGATCTTCTTCATGATCTCGATGGAGTCGAGCATCATCGCCGTGCGGTCCGCCCCCTCCATGCCGAACACCTCGAAATCCGAGCCGAGGCCGCCGGTGCCGATGCCGAGCAGCAGCCGGCCGGGCGCGAGATGGTCCAGCAGCGCGACATGCGAGGCGGCCATGACCGGATGATAGAGCGGCAGCGGCAGCACACCGGTGCCGAGCTTGATGCGCTTGGTCTGCGGCGCCATGTGCGCCAGGAACATCAGGGGCGAGGAAATCTGCTCGATGTCGGCCGAGTAATGCTCGCCGATCCACGCCTCCTCGAAGCCCAGTTCGTCCGCCAGCTTGAAGGCCTCGACATCCTCCGCCAGGGCGGTGGGGTAATGTCGGTTGACCGAATGAAGCGGCATCATGAAGAAGGAAAGCAGCACGACCGGACTCCCTTGACTGCGACCGGCCACGTGCCGGCGTCCGCTCATTCGGCAAGGCCCGTGCCACAGAGCTAAGTCGTTGCCGTACAACGCCTATGTGGGGAGGGCCCGCCGCCCGGCCCGCCCCTTGTCTCACGGCGGAGAAAGCCGCCTCGCGGCTGCGAAAGTGCTGCCGCCGGCCTCGCTTCAAAAGCGGGTGGGCGCGAAGGGCGCGAGGTCAAAGGCCGGCGGGCGGCGGGCGATGAGATCGGCCACCGCCATGCCGGTGCGGGCGGCGGAAGCCAGCCCGACATGGCCGTGGCCGAAGGCGTAGACGACGTCGGCGCAGGCACTGGACCTGCCGATGACGGGGAGCGAATCCGGCATGGACGGGCGGAAGCCCATCCAGCGCGAGACCCGTCCTTCGCCATAGGTGGGCGCGAGGCCGGGAAACAACCGCCGGCCGAGGGTCATGAGATGCTCGGCGCGTCTCCAGTCCGGCGGGGCGTCGAGGCCGGCGAACTCCACCGTGCCGGCCATGCGCAGCCCGGTCTCCATCGGCGTCGAGACGAATTTGGCGCTGGCGTCGAGGATCGGCCGCAGCGGGCGCGTCTCTGGGTCGGCGATCAGCACGTGATAGCCGCGCTCGGTGTCGAGCGGCACGTCGTCTCCCAGACGCTCGGCGAGCGGGCGGGAGTGCGCCCCGCAGGCCACCACCGCCGCGCTGGCGGGGATGAGCCCGGCATCCGTCTCGATGCCGGAGAGCACGCCGCCGGTGTGAGCGAAGCCCGAAGCCCGTGCAGCGACCACGCGCCCGCCATCGCGCAGGAAAGCGTCGGCGACGCTGCGCACCAGCCGGTTTGGGTTGATTGTGTTGCCCGCCTGCGGAAACAGGACACCCACGGTGTAGTCACGGGAAATAGCGGGCTCGAAGGCCCACAGAGTTGCCCCCCGCATGACCTCGAAGGCGATGCCGTTGTCGCGGCGAAGCTGGTAGCCAAGCGCGTCGCTGGCAAAATCCGCATCGCTGCGATAGACCGCCAGAAAGCCGTCGCGCCGGATCAGCGCCTCGTTGCCAGCATGGCGCACCAGCGGCAGCCAGGCGCTGTAGGAATCGTCGAGCAGGGGCCGCAGCGCCCGCGCCTGCGCCCGCACGCCGGCCTGCGTGCCGGCCCGCACGAAGCGCATCAGCCAGGGCGCCAGCTTCGGCAGGTAGCTCCAGCGGATCGACAGCGGCCCCAGCGGGTCGAGCAGATAGAAGGGAACCTTCATCAGCGTGCCGGGCATCGACATCGGGACAACGGAGGACGGCGCCAGCACGCCGGCATTGCCGAAAGAGGCGCCCTCGCCGATGCCGCCGGGCTCGATCAGTACGACGTTGTGCCCGTCGCGCAGGAGGAAGCTGGCGGTGGCGACACCGACCGCGCCGCCGCCGATAATGGCGACCGTGCGGGGGGTGTCGGGCGTGCGGGAGGATGTCATGGATCAGGCCGCCTTGATGAAGTCGGCGCAGCGTTCGCCGATCATGATGCAGTTCGCGTTGAGATTGCCGCTGACGATGGCCGGCATGACCGACGCGTCGGCGACATAGAGGTTGGAGAGCCCGCGCACCTTCAGCATTGGGTCGACGACCGCGAGCGCGTCGGTACCCATCTTGCAGGTGCCACAGGGGTGGTAGATGCCGATGGCGGTGGCGCGCACATAAGCGATCCACTCGTCGTCGCTTTGCACCTCTCGCCCCGGCTTGAACTCGCTGAGCACGTGGCGGGCCATGGCAGGCGCCTCGAAGATGGCGCGCAGCCGTTTCGCCCCGGCCACCAGCGTGGCGACATCGCGCGCGTCGCCCAGCAGATTGGGCTGGATCGCCGGGGGCGCGAACGGATCGGCGCCGGCAAGGCGGACATGGCCGCGCGAGAAGGGGCGGTGGATGTTGTTAAGCGCGGTCACCGCCGGCCGGTCGAAAAGAATGGGGCCGGTATCGGTGAGGTCGTAGCCGGCAGGCGTAAAGTGGATTTGCAAGTCGCAGCGCGGCAGGTCGGGCCGTGAGCGATGGAAGCCCAGCACATGCGCGTCCGGCGTAGTGCCCGGCCCCCGCCCGGCGAGCAGCCACGCCGCGCCGAAGACGAGCGCGTGCGGCAGCGTATGTTGGACGTTGTAGGTTGGCCGGTTGACGAAGGCGATGTGGCTGGTGCCGGGATGGTCGTGAAAATTCTCGCCGACGCCGGGCAGGTCGTGCACGACCTCCATGCCGTGCTGGCGCAGATGCGCCTGCGGCCCGACGCCGGACAGCATCAGCAACTGCGGCGAGCCGAAGGCGCCCGCGGCAAGAACCACCGCCTTCGCCGCCCGGGCTTTCACGGTCCTACCCTTGCCGACGAATTCGACGCCGCTGGCCCGCGTCCCCTCGAACAGGAGGCGGCGCGCCTGCGCATGGGTCAGCACGGTGAGGTTGGGCCGCCGGCGCCAGAGATAGGCGCGCGCCGCGCTATGGCGCCAGCCGTGTCTCTGCGTCGCCTGCACATAGCCGATGCCGCCCTGCGGCGTGGTGTTTAGATCTGGGACTTCCACCAGTCCGGCCTCCACGCCGGCACGAAGGAAGGCGCCCGACAGTGGGTGCGAGGTACGCAGGTTCTGCACGCTCAGCGGGCCGCCCTCGCCGTGGTCGGCATTGGCGCCGGCCTCATTGTCCTCGGCGCGGCGGAAGAAGGGGCGCACGGTCTCGAAATCCCACCCCGTGCAGCCCATCATGGCCCAGTCGTCGAAATCCTCGCGCTGGCCGCGCACGTAAAGCATGCCGTTGATCGAGGAGGAGCCGCCAAGCACCTTGCCGCGCGGCATGTAATCGGTGCGCCCGCCACGCGAAGGATCGGGCCGCGAGGTCAGGCGCCAGTCGTAACGGGGATTGCCGATGGCGTAGAGATACGTCGCCGCCGGCATCAGCAACGGCAGGCGGCGATCCGAGCCGCCGGCCTCCAACACCAGCACCCGGGACCGGCCGTCTTCGGCGAGTCGCCCAGCCACGGCGCTACCGCCCGACCCTGAACCAATGACGATGTAATCGAATTCCATCACATTAAATTTCATCCGGCGCGGCACGCGGTCATTAATTTATTCCGATGCCAATAATACGTAATTTTACCCACGTATATTTTACATTTAAGCTTTTTTACTTCTCATTCGTGAGACAATTTCATCTCACGAATGAGATTTCCGCGTTTCCGAGTCCACGGGAGGCCCGGCACCACACGTCGCCAGCGAGGAGACAGGCTGGGCGAATTGTTCGCCCGCTGTCCCGCGGGACAGCGGGGCAATTGGGTCACACGACGGCGGTGGCCATCATCTCCACAAGGTTGGCGCCCTGCCCAGCAAGGCGGGATTCAACGGTGGCCCGCGCGGGCGCGTTGGCGGGATCTACCCAGGCGTCCCAGACTTTGTTCATGCGGTCGAAATGACCCATGTCGTGAAGCCAGATCGTGACCCGGAGTAACCGGCTCTTGTTGGAGCCGGCCTGCGCCAGCAGGCTGTCGATCTGGGCGAGGACGTCGGCGGTCTGGGCGGCGATATCGGGTGTCTTCTCATTCGCCACGACGCCGGCAAGGTAGGTGATGCTGCCGTGGACGACGACCCGCGACATCCGGTCATTGGAACTGAGGCGCTGGATGGAGGAGGCAGGCTGCATGGAACATCACTTCGCTGCGGGAGAGATTCGAAAGCACTGCGGCGCGCTGCCATTCGACGACCCTTCGGGCCGCGCACCGCGTCCGTGAGCCGGGCGGTGCCGCACCCTCTGCCTTCGGCAATCCGCGTGCCAGGAGTTAAAGCCCTGAAATTTCCGGGCGTTAGCGGAAGGCAGGCGACGCCAGTCACGCGGATGAGACGTTTGCGACCCGCGACGCAGCAATGGTGAGACGGTGCGTCACCGCAACAGGCCAGCGTCGCGACAGGCACGGGAGGGGAACGTGGGCATGTGCGGTTTGTCGCTTGCCGGCCGGGTTCCGGCACGCGATGAGAGCGGCGGCTGGCACGCATCATGCCGGCCCGATCGTTCATCATGGGGGCGGTCGCTTCGGCGGGTTGAAGCGGCGATGTACTGGAAGACGCATGAGTCAGTTGTCCGTCGCGGGCGAGCAACGCGCGCTTTTCGCTTCGCGCATGGCCGTAAGCACCATCTTCTTTGTCGGTGGCTGCGGGCTTACGCTGTGGACCACCTTCCTTCCGCTTCTGAAGGCGCGGGCCGGGCTCGACGACGCGGAGGTCGGGCTGGTACTGCTGTGCGTCTCGCTCGGTTGCCTGTGCGGCATGCCGGCGGCTGGGGTGCTGCGTCGGCGCATCGGCCCGCTGCGCTGTGGGGCACTGGCCGGCACCGCCTTCGCAGTCGCCAGCTTCGGGCCGGCGCTAGGCGTGAACATGCCGCTGCTTGCTGTGTCGGCGTATGTCTTCGGAATATGCTTCGGCTTTCTCGACGTGTGCATGAACTCGCACGCCTCGGCGCTGGAGCGGGAGCTGGGCCGGCCGATCATGTCGTCCGCCCATGCCTTCTTCAGCCTGGGCAATGTGGCGGGGGCGCTGTCGGGCGGCGGCCTGATCGGGCTCGGCCTTGGAATTCCGCTCGGAATAGGTCTGGCCAGTCTGGCGCTGATGGCATTGGCGCTGGCGGCGACGCCCTGGCTCTGGCTGCCGGAGGCGCACCTGCGCGAGGCGGCTGAGAGCCCGATCTTCCGCTCGCCAAACCTGACCATGCTGGGCGTCGGCATCCTGACCGTGCTCGCCTTCGTCATCGAGCTGACGCTGATCGACTGGGGCGCGCTCTACCTCGTGCAGGCCACCAGCTCGGCCCCCTCCCACGCGGCAGCCGGTGTCGCCTGCTTTTCCGTGGCGATGACCACCGGGCGCCTGCTGGGCGACCGTATAGCCCACCGGCTCGGCGCGGTTACGACGATCCAGATCTCCGCTGTCATCGCCTGTCTCGGCGTCGCGGTCATCGTCCTGGCGTCGACCGTCCCGGCCGCGCTGCCCGGCTTCGCGCTCGCCGGACTCGGCATCGCCAATCTGGTGCCGATCCTGTTCTCGCTCAGCGGGCGCATGCCGGGCATCCCGCCCAATGCCGGGATCGCCATGACGGTGACGATCGCCTATGGCGGCGGGCTATTCGGCCCGCCGCTCATCGGCTTCGTTGCCCATACCTTCGACCTGCGGACGGCGTTCGTGATGCTAACCGTCGGTGCGCTGGCCATCGCCGCCGCGGTGCGCGGGGTGATTCCCCGCGCCCTGCGGCACTGACGGGCTATCGGCCGGAAGGACCGGGAGGTCAGCCCAGCTTGATCACCACCGATTTGGTCTCCAGATAGGCGTCGAGATGCTCGATGCCGGATTCCCGGCCGTAACCGCTGGTCTTGTAGCCGCCAAAAGGAACCACAGGATCGAGCCCGCCATAGGTGTTAACCCACACCGTGCCGGCGCGGATGGCCTTGGCCATGCGATGGGCGGTGGATAGGCTGGTCGTCCATACCCCGCCGCCGAGGCCGAACTCGGTGTCGTTGGCGATGGCGGCCGCTTCCTCCAGCGTGTCGAACGGGATGGCGGCGGCGACCGGGCCGAAGATCTCCTCCTGGGCGATGCGCATGTCGTTCGTGACGCCAGAGAGCACGGTCGGTTCGAAAAAATAGCCGTCCTTCAACGCGCCCTCGGTCATGCGCCGACCGCCGGCAGCCGCAATGACGCCCTCACTGAGACCGATCTCCATATAGCCAGCCACCCGATCCAGTTGCCGGGCGTTGACCACCGGCCCGATCTGCGTCGCCGGATCGAGGCCGTTGCCGACCTTGAGCGAGCGGGCGTAATCGGAGACGCGGGCGACGAATTCATCATAGATCGGGCGCTGGATCAGCAGCCGCGTGCCCGCGCAGCAAATCTGGCCGGTATTGGCAAAGACCCCCATGCCGGCGCCGGCGACGGCGGCCTCCATGTCACAATCGGCAAAGATAATGTCGGGCGACTTGCCGCCCAACTCCAGCGTCACCCGCTTGAGGTTGGTCTTCGACGCCTCGACGATCTTGCGGCCGGTGAGATCCGAGCCGGTGAAAGCGACCTTGTCGACATCCATGTGCCGGGCGAGTGCCTCGCCGGCGGTGTGGCCGAAGCCCGGCACGATATTGACAACGCCCTCCGGTACCCCGGCCTCCAGCAGCAGTTCGCCGAGCCGCAGCGCGGTGAGCGGGGCGTCCTCGGCCGGCTTCAGCACCATGGCGCAACCCGTCGCGAGCACAGGGCCGATCTTCCAGATGGTCGAGGTCAGCGGGGCGTTCCAGGGGGTGATGGCGCCAACCACGCCGACCGGCTCCTTGAGCGTATAGGTGAACACCTCGCCCGGCAGCGAATTGGGCAGGGTGCCGCCGGCGATCACGGTGCACATGCCGGCATAGAAGCGCGGCAGGCCGAGGGCTCGTTGGCGGCGGGCCTGCATGGACGTGATGGGCGCGCCCATGTCGAGCACGTCGATCAGCGCCAGCGTGTCGAAGTGCTTCTCGACCAGATCGCCGAAGCGCAGCAGGCACTGCTGACGCTGGAATGGAGTGAACCAGTTCCACGGCCCGGACAGCGCCCGGCGGGCCGCCGCCACCGCCAGATCGATGTCGGCGGCGTCCCCTTCGGAGACTTCCGCGAGAACCTCGCCGGTTGCCGGGTTGAACGTCTTGAAGGTCCTGCCAGAGAGAGAGGGGACGAATTTGCCGTCGATCAGCAACTGCTTTGGCAGCGGCGCGATGATGTCGGCGATCGGGCTCACATTGATGGTCATGGCGGTGCTTTCGGCGACAAGAGGGTGGGCCGGAACCGCAAGTGCCGTGCCAGAAGCCCCAGCGCCAGCCGCGCCGCCGCCGGCCCGCGCGCCATGGCGGCGCCAGAGGGCGCGGTTGCTGGATTCGCGTGCTTCCGGCCAAAGCTCACCGCCGGGGCGAGGGGCCTCCCGCCCGTCTCAGATCAGCGACACGTGTCGCAGCCGGGCGCCATTTGGAAACACCCGGCGGAGAGATTTCGCCGGCAAAGTCAGGCGTGCGGCGACTGGCACGCGCCTTGCGGTCCGAGCCGTGAGCGGCCGCAAAGGTCGCGACGTGGAGGCTCCCATGATCGATCCGACCGACTTCAAGCACGGCATGCGGCGCCTCGCCGCCGGCGTGTCCGTCATCACCACGCTGGAGAACGGGCAGCCGCATGGCTTCGTCGCCACCTCCGTCACCTCGGTGGCCGCCGACCCGATGCCCACGCTGCTGGTCTGCGTGAACCGCAATGTCTCTTGCCACGACGTTATCGACGCCTCGGGCTCATTCTGCGTCAATCTTCTCGCCGAACCGGAGCTGGAGCTCGCGAAGGCGTTCAGCTCATCGGCGCTTCGTCACACGCGCTTCAGCACCCGGGAATGGCGCCCTCTCAAGACCGGCGCCCCGGCCCTGGTCGGCGCGCTGGCGAGCTTCGACTGTGAACTGGCGGAGAAGGTGAGCGTTCACAGCCACAGCATCTTTCTCGGGAGGGTCGTCGCTATCCATCTGCCGGAGATGCCGCTGCATCCGCTGATCTACGCTGGCGGGCAGTTCGACACGCTGGGCTCGCGTTTCACGCGCCCGGGGCTGTAAATGCGCCGTGTGAGGGCTGAGCGCGGTCTGCTTCTGGTGGTTACCTGAACATCGCGCGTCATGTGCGAACAGCAGGCGAAGATGTATTGGCCTGGTGCCGGTTCTGTGGACACCATGTCAAGCTGATTTGGCTCGCTCCTCGACTTGGAGAGGGCTCAGATAGCCCCGCGTCGAGTGCCTGCGTCGGCGACTTTAGAAGCGCTCGATGTAGTCGAATACATCCGCTCTCGCGTCATCCTCGTCCCGTGGACCTCGCGGTCTGTTCGCTCGGTTTTCGGCGACGAGAAGAAGTTCTCCATCGCAGCATTGTCCCGGACATCGCCCGACCGACTCATCAAACAGTTGATGCCGTAGTCAGACATCAGGCGCAGGAACTGCTCGCTCGTCTATTGGCTGCCCTGATCTCAGTGATGCAGCAGGCTATCGGGCTTGCCGGGGCGCCAGATCGCGATGATGAGGCCAGCAGTGACGAGCTGTGCCGTCATCTCCGCCTTGATCGCCCAGCCGACGGGACGCCGCGAGAATAAGTCGGGCGCGCAACCCATGCTCCCGTGTGAGCCGTTCGATACACGGTAGCCCGCAAGAGAGTCCTTTCACCAACATATCGTGCAGACCGTCGAAAGCCGAAATCGCCCGGCCCCGAAGCAAACCTGCGCTATTTGCGGAGCCGCCGCGCAAAAAGAGCGCTGGTTAGACGTAATTATTCAGGACTGCGGAACGCCTCAGGCCAAAGCGAGAGCTTCGGGCGTGAGCCAAGGTACCAGTGAGAGCATGGGTGGGAGGGCGTGTGACAGCGCCACGCCTCGCGCAACTTCGGCGATGCGTGGCGCCAGATCGTCGAAGTCCCCGCGCCGCGTGGTCAGCAGCAATTCCCGCGAGAAGGCAACGCCCGGCAAAGGCAATGCCACGACGTCTATGGCATGCGCCGCCCCCTGCAATATGCAGAGCGGCGTGGTGATTGCCACCCCCATGCCGGTCGCGACCATGGCGACTAGAGCGTCAGACGTATCGAACTCGAAGACGCGCCGCGGCCGAAGCCCCAGTCGGCCCAGATGCCGCTCGATATGTTGGCCGGCGTAGGAGCGGGCGCTGTGGCGTACCAGTCGGTAGCGCTCAAAAACGGCCCGAAGGTCTTTGCCGCGCACCGCGTCGATCTCGCTGCGCGGGGCGATGAGGACGTAAGGCTCACGGAACACCACAATCCGCTCGACCTCGCCGAGCCCCTCCATTGGGTCGCAGGTCAGGGCAGCGTCGATCTCGTGTCGCATCAGCGCGCGGGTGTGGGAGAAGGCAAGGCCCGACCAGGCGGTCACAGTCAAGGCAAGCGCGCCATCGGCAAGCTCCCTCACAATGCGGGCGCCAATGGTACCCGCCAGCGAATCGACGAGGCCAATACGCAAATTGATACGCCCGGGCATGTCGGCGGCGGCCCGGGCATCGGCCAGAAGCCGCTCAGCATCGCGCGCCAGCTCATCGGCCCGGGCGGCAACCATTCGCCCGACATGGGTCGGCGTGAGCGGCCGGCGGCGGCGGTCAAACAGGGGAGCGCCGATCAGCGCTTCCGCGCGCCGCAACGCCTGCGAGACCGCCGATTGGGTCACCCCGGCTCTTTGCGACGCCGCCGTCACGCTGCCCGTCTCGGCAACGGCGGCCACCAAGCGGAGGGAATGCAGATCGAGATCGCTCATGTCATTATCAGTCAGGAGAATGACTCTTAGTAATTCTACTTAATATACCGCATTTCGTTTGACCCCGACACGGGGGCATGGTCGCTTTCGCGACATGATGTCATTTTGTGCAAATGAAGGTCACTAGGCCGTGGAACGTACGCAAGTCGCCGTCGTCGGTCTCGGCGCCATGGGCATGGCTACTCTGTACCAACTCGCGCGACGGGGCGTGGACGTGATCGGGATCGATCGCTTCGAGCCCCCGCACGATGTCGGTTCGAGCCACGGCGAGACGCGGATCACACGTCAGGCCGTCGGTGAAGGTCGCGACTACGTGCCATTCGTACTGGCCTCGCATGCGATCTGGCGCGAGCTTGAGGTGCTCTCTGGCGAGCCCCTGCTGGAGGCGTGCGGTGTGCTCGTTCTTGCTCCAGGCTCGGGCATATCCTCCCACCACGGCAAGCGGGATTTCGTGGCGCGTTCGATCGAAACGGCGCGGGAGTTCGGTATCCCGCATGAGGTTCTGGACGGCGTCACGGCGCGCCAACGGTTTCCCCAGTTCAAGGGGATTTCCGACGACGACAAGGTCTATTTCGAACCTGGCGGCGGCTATGTGCGGCCGGAACGCTGCATCGCCGTTCAGCGCGATCAGGCATGCGCACTCGGCGCACGCCTCCGGCTTCGCGCCCAAGTCACCTCGATCCGACAGGACGGCGATGTGGTCCGCATCGGTATTGGCGGGGACGAGATCGTCGCCGACCGGGTCGTGGTCGCGGCTGGCGCCTGGACGGCGCCGCTGCTCGGAGCTCCGTTCGACCGGGTGCTAACCGTGAGGCGGCAGGTACTGCACTGGTTTAAGCTGGCGGACGTCACCGCGCATGCTGGAGCTCCGGTCTTCATCTGGATGCATGGTGCGGGCGACGAGGATTATTTCTACGGCTTTCCTCCGCTGGCCAACGACGACCGGCTGAAGGTGGCGACCGAGCAATACGTGGCCGCGACGACGGCCGAGACCCTCGAGCGCGAAGTGTCCGCCTCCGAATCCGAGGCGATGTGGCGGTCGCATGTCGCCGGGCGTATCACTGGCGTGACCCCCGAGCCCGTCCAGGCGGCGGCGTGCCTCTATACGGTCACGCCCGACAGCGGCTTCGTCATCGACCACCACCCGCAAATGCGTCGTGTGATGGTGATTTCCGCCTGTTCAGGCCACGGCTTCAAGCACTCGGCGGGCATCGGTCAGGCCGTTGCGGAGGCGGTCACAGGCGCGCCTAGCTCCTTCGATCTGTCCCCCTTTTCGCTTAGACGCTTCCAGCAGGCAGGCGTCCGCATGACGCTATGTAATGTCCGGCGATGCCTTCTCGCAGGCTGTGAATAACCAAAGACGAGTTCCTTAGTCCCGACATTGATGAAAGGTTGATCCGCATGCGCAAATCAATGATCGCCCTCCTGCTCGCTGGGGCGCTCGCGCCCTTCGCCGCACACGCGGCGGACGGTGTCGACGCCATCAAGAAACGGGGCACGCTCGTTGTAGGCGTCAAAGCCGACTACAAGCCTTTCGGCTTCCGGGACCCATCGGGTGCCGTGGTCGGGATCGAGCCCGACCTCGCGGCCGACGTCGCCAAGCGTCTCGACGTGAAGCTGGAACTTGTGCCGGTGGTTTCATCGAACCGGATCGAATTTCTCCAGCAGGGCAAGGTCGACATGCTGATCGCGACCATGTCGGACAAGCCGGAACGCCGGAAGGTCGTGCAGGCCATCGACCCGCCTTACTACTCGGACTTCGTCAATGTGCTGCTGCCGAAGAAGGCCGGCGTGAAGGACTGGTCCGAACTCAAGGGTAAGCCGCTCTGCGCTACCTCTGGCGCCTGGTACAACAAAGAGATCGCCCAGAAATACGGCACCGAGATCGTCGCGTTCGACGGTTCCGAGAAGCCGCTTTTCGCGCTCAAGCAGGGCAACTGCGTGGGCTACGTCTATGACCAGACCTTCATCCAGGGCAAGCTGCTGGATGCCGACTGGAGTGGCACCTACGAGATGCCGCTGAAGGGCGTTCTGGACGCACCGTGGATCATGGCGGTTGCGACCGGCAATGACAGCCTCATGACGTTCCTTGAAGGTGTGACGAAGGATTGGATGAAGACCGGCTTCATCGTCGCCGAGGAGGAGAAGTACGGCATCCAGCCGACCGAGTACTCAAAGGCCATGCATGACAAGATGAAGGGCTCGGCCAACTGATCGCCCGGCGCGGCCGATCCTTGCCGGATCGGCCGCGTTTTCAACGTTAAGAGACGGCGCGCCCGTCACGGATCGCCAACCGGATAGCGCGATGGACGTCATAGCCGCCTGGTTCAAAGACCTTTACGAAACGACGGGTCTCAATTTCACGGTCTTCTACGACCCCTATGACTGGAACCGTTACATCCACGGGGTGAGGATGACCGTCCTGCTGACGGTCTCCACCATTCTGATGAGCCTTCTGATCGGGGCGGTGGGCGCCCTTCTGCAAAGCGCTCCCTCGCGCATCGTTCGCGGCGCGGTCAACGGCTTCGTCGTCCTGTTCCGCAACACGCCGCCGCTTGTGCAGATCTTCTTCTTCTATTTCGGCATCGGCGCGATGCTCCCGGCCGGGCAGGACCAATTTGGGCTGCGCCAGCCCTTCATCGACAATGTGGAGTGGGCGATCATCGCGCTGTCGCTGTTCGCCGGCGCCTTCAATGTCGAGATCTTCCGCTCCGGCGTCGAGGCCGTGCCGAAGACCACGGTAGAGGCGGCCGAGGCGCTCGGTTATACCCGGCTCAAGGCCTATCTCTACGTGATATTGCCGCTCGCTCTGCGGGTGTGCCTACCGGCCCTCAACAACAACCTGGTCAACCTGCTCAAGACCACCACCCTCGCCTACGCGATAGCCGTGCCGGAGACGCTTTACGCCGTAAAGCAGATCTGGTCGGAGTCGCAGAACGTGTTCGAGATGATGCTGGTGCTGTTCGCGACCTACGGCCTTTTGGTCGGCATCCTGGTCTGGATCATGCACCGATGGGAAAAATCGCTGCGCATTCCGGGATATGGCCGATGAGCACGAAGAACACGCCAGCCAGCGCGGCCGCGCCGCTTCCCGTCCTCTTGCCGTTCCGCATCGAGCCCACCCGGCTGGGAACGCCGCGCCTCGCGCCCATGCACGCCCTGCTGTTTGGCGCAGGCCTCGTGTTGCTCGCGGGCAGCGCTTGGGCGCAGGCCGTCAGTGTCCAGTTGTCGCCGTTGGAAGTCATCATCAAATGGGCGCCGCTGCTGCTGTCCGGCTTCGCGTTCAACATCTTGATCTCCATGATCGCGATGGCGATCGGCACGGGCGCCGGCCTCGGCGTGGGACTGGGCATGCTCTCCCACAACACTTTGTTGGCCCGCTTCTGCTGGGCGCTCACCCAGTTCTTCCGTAACGCGCCTTGGCTGGTGTTGCTGTTTTTTGTGATGTTCCTGGTGCCCTTTCAGATCACGGTGTTCGGCGTCCGGATTCCGTTGCCGGACTGGCTGAAGGCGACGGTGGGCTTCTCTCTGCCCGTGATGGCAAACGTGGCCGAGATCGTCCGTGGCGCGGTACGCTCCGTGCCGTCAACGCAATGGGAAGCTGCGGAATCGCTTGCCTTCACCCCACGGCAGACCATGTGGCGGATCATTCTTCCCCAATGCGTCAAACGCATGCTTCCGCCGTGGATGAACCTCTATTCGCTTGTCACTATGGCGACGGTCCAGGCTTCGATCGTCGGCGTGTCCGAGATGCTGACACTTACCGCGCAGGTTCATACCGCCGAGGGCGGGCGTCCGGAGCTGTTCGCCCCGCTTTATGGCTTCGCCATGCTCTGCTTCTTCCTCTATTGCTACCCGATCGACCGGTTCACCGCCCGGCTCGAGCGTCGGTTCCATATCCGCTGAGAGACCATTTACACATGGCCGTTGCGACCGAACCCCGCCACTGGACACCCGACCAGCCCATCATCCAGTTGATCGACGTCCACAAATCGTTCGGCGCTCTCGAGGTGTTGAAGGGCGTCAGTTTCAACGTGAAGAAGGGCGAGGTGGTCTGCATCATCGGCCCGTCGGGCTCGGGCAAGTCGACTTTGATCCGGTGCATCAACGCTCTGGTGCCGGTGACATCCGGCACCATTCTGGTCGAGAACATCGAGGTGGCAGATCCGAAGCTCGACAAGCTGGCGCTGCGCCGCAAGGTCGGCATGGTGTTCCAGCAATACAACCTGTTCCCTCACAAGACCGCCCTCCAGAACGTCATGATGGCGCCGATTCATGTTCTCCATCAGGACAAGGGGGAGGTTGAGGAACGCGCCCGTGTCCTCATGAAGAAGGTCCGGCTAACCGGAAAGGAGGACACTTATCCGGGTGAGCTTTCCGGCGGCCAGCAGCAGCGAGTCGCCATCGCCCGCTCCCTTGCCATGCGACCCGACGTGATGCTGTTCGACGAGGTCACCGCCGCGCTCGATCCGGAGACGGTCAAGGAGGTGCTGTTCACCATCCGTGAACTCGCCGAGGATGGCATGACTTGCCTGCTTGTGACCCATGAGATGAACTTCGCGCGCGACGTCGCTGACCATATCTATTTCACTGATCGCGGCGTCATCGTCGAGCATGGGCCACCCGCCACCTTCTTCAGCGCGCCGCGCGATCCGCGCACACAGGAATTCCTGTCCCAGATACTGTGATTGCCACCGAATGCAGCGTCGCCGAACCAAGATATCGGACGGTGTTCTCAATCTTGGAGTGACCGAGCAAGATCTGGATGGCGCGTATGTTGCCCGTCGCCTTGTAGATCATGGACGCCTTCGTGCGACGGAGCGAGTGAGTGCCATATTCCTCCTGGCGTAGGCCAATCGCGGTGACCCACTCGTCGACCAGGCGAGCATACTGCCTTGTGCTCATGTGGTGCGCGTGATCGATGCGGCTCGGAAAGGCATAGTCCTCAACGGTGCCGCCGCGCCGCTCCAGCCAAGCCAGCATGCTCGCTCGTACATCGCTGGTGATCTCGAACTGGACCGGCCGCCCTGTCTTCTGCTGCACGACGATCGCGCGGGTCCTGATCTCCGGACCGGCGACCACGTCACGGATCCTGATCTTGACCAGGTCGCAGCCGCGAAGCTTGCTATCGATGGCGAGATCGAAAAGCGCACGGTCACGAATGCGTCTTTCGCGATCGAGGAAAAACCGAATTGCCCATATCTGTTTTTGGGTGAGAGGACGCTTGGTTCCGACCTGCTTTCCGGCATTCCAAGCTGCACGCTCGCGGCTGGCATCATCAAATTGAGAATGGCCCATGTGAGTTCTCCTTGGCCTTGATCGGCCGAGGGAGAAACGTCGAGGCGCACTACCACGCAGGGGCCGGTAGCGGACTGTCCGCTATTGGTTTTTGACAATGGGTAGCAGACGTTCGAAATACCGCTCTGACGGCATGACGCTGATGTGCCAGGCTTCGCTGTCGTCCCGAGTAATATCTAAATCTTTCGACGGACTTGGGGGAGGGAAGTTCATCCCCAACGACAATCTTAAGCGGGCGGGCGGGGCCGAACCGGTCTCATAGGCGGTGTAGCCAACTTGGCAGATCCATTACACGCGCTCCTTAGGCTTGCCGAGGGCAGGAATGCCCAGAAGCGGCTCCTTTTCCCGCCGCAGCCGGATTCGCAAAGGCACCCTGCTTGAAGTTTCACGTCAGTTGCCCTTTGCCCACTGGAGTTTCCTTTACCTCAAGTAAAAGACGAAGGAAGCGCCCAGGACGCTACGGGCCGCTAAATATTCGCGCGCCGAGCATTTAGAGCGTTGCTTTCAGGAAATCGATGGTCTCGGGCTTTTGCGGATTTCCGATGACCTGGGTGGGCGGGCCGATCTCGTGGATCTTGCCCTTGTGGAAGAAGGCGACGCGGTTGGAGACCTCGCGGGCGAAGGCGATCTCGTGGGTGACCACGATCATCGTCATGCCCTCGGCGGAGAGCGAGCGCATCGTGTCGAGCACCTCGCCGACGAGCTGCGGGTCGAGCGCCGAGGTCACCTCGTCGAACAGCATGTAGTCGGGCGACATGGCAAGCGCGCGGGCAATCGCCATGCGCTGCTGCTGGCCGCCGGAGAGCCGTGAGGGATAGACCTTCAGCTTTTCCGACAGGCCGACACGGGCGAGCTTGTCCACCGCGATGGCCTCGGCCTCGGCCTTCGACTTGCCGAGCACCTTGCGCGGCGCCAGCATCACGTTTTCCAGCACCGTCAGATGCGGGAACGCGTTCCACTGCTGGAACACGATGCCGATCTTGCGGCGCAGCTTGTTGAGATCGGTGCCGCGCGCATGCACATCCGTGCCGTCGACGAGGATGCGGCCGGAATTGATCGGCTCAAGCCCGTTGATGCACATGAGCAAGGTGGACTTGCCCGAGCCGGACCCGCCAATGACGGAGACGACCTCGCCCTTCTCGACGGTCATGGTCACGCCCTTGACCACTTCGAGCGAGCCGAAGGATTTGTGAACGTCCTGTATTTCGATCGACATACAAAAACCTCAGCGTCTCAGTCGTTCTCGCGCCAGCGCTTTTCGAGGCGGGCACCGAGGCGGGCGATGGGGAAGCTCATCAGAAAGTAGATCAGCCCGGCGATGGAGAGCACGAAGAGCGGCTCCTGGATGCGGGTGACGATGACCTGCGAGGAGCGCAGCAATTCGACGACGCCGATCCACCACACCATGGCGGTGTCCTTCATCACGCCGAGCGTCAGGCCAATCCAGCTCGGCAAGGCGACGCGCAGCGCGATGGGAAAGACGATCTCGGTCAGGTCCTGGCGCCAGGAGAGCCCCAGCGAGCGGGCGGCGCGGCGCGTGGTGGTGGGCACGGCGAGGAAGCCGGAGCGGACGATCTCGGTGCAATAGGCCGACATGTACAGCGCCAGCACGACGCAGCCGACGGTGAACGGCGCCCAGTGCAAGCCGATGATCGTCTTGAAGGAATTCGCCACCACCAGCTGGATCAGCAGCGGGATGGAGCGGAACACGTCGAGAATGGCGCCGAGCGGGGCGTTGACCCACCAGGGCGCGATGGCTCGGATGACGCCGAAGACGACGCCGAGCAGCGTGCCGCCGAGCACCGCCCAGAAGGTGAGCATCAGCGTGACGCCGGCGCCCTTGAGCATGAACAGCAGGTCGTTGAAGGAGAAGCTGGTCTCGAACAGCGAGGAGAACATGGCGCGCGCCCCTCTCAGTAGCGGAACAGCCGCCACGCCATCAGGCGCGCGGAGAGGGTGACGAATTTGGCGAGCAGATAGTAGATCACGGCGGCGAGCGCGAAATATTCGAAGGTGCGGAAGGAGCGCACATTCAGATCCTGGGTGACGCCGGTGAGATCGTTGTTGAGGCCGACGATGACGCCGAGCGAGGTCATCAGGATCGCCCACACCATCTGGTTGGTGAGGGGATAGAAGACGATGCGGAACATTTGCGGCATCACCACCAGGCGGAAGGCCTGCACCTGCCCCATGCCGAGCGAGCGGGCGGCGCGCACCTGCGTCGGCGGCACGGCGCGCAGGCCGCCCCGGAAGGTCTCGGCGAGATAGCCGGCATTGTTGAAGGTGATGCCGGCGAGCAGGGCGACGAAACTGTCGAGATGGATGCCGAGCGAGCCGAGGCCGAAATAGGCCATGTAGATCTGGAACAGCGCCGGTGTGTTGCGGGCGAGCTCGATCCAGCTTGCCGCCACCGCCCGCAGCGCCCGGTAGGGCGAGGCGGCGGCGAGCGCGAGCAGGATCGCGAAGGCGACCCCGAGCAGCATGGAGAGCACGGCGATCTCCAGCGTGACCAGCGCGCCCCACAGCATGTCGGGCAAGGCGCGGAACGCCGGCAGCCAGTGGAAAGTGTAGTTCATGGGTCGCGCCAGTCCGGCTCGGTCGGAAACTGCAAGGAGGATGGCCATCCGTCATCCCGGCGGCGGAGTGCGGAGCCGGGATCGCGCGCAGAGCCTGCGGACGATCCCGGATCGGCCTGCCGGCCGTCCGGGATGACGCGTTGGGCAAGCGCTCAGCGATAGACGCCGGGCACCGTCAGGTCGGGGGCGGCACCGAGGCCGATCCACTTGTCGTAGAGCGCCTTGTAGCGGCCGGTGCGGACCTGCTGGTTGATGAACAGGTTCAGGTAGTTGATGAGGCCCTGCTCGTTGCGCAGGGCGATGAGGGCGACATAGTCGATGTCGTAGGGGGCATCGCCGCCCATCATCAGGCCCTTATACTTGCGTTCCTTCACGATCGCGGCGGCGACGGTGGAGGTGACGACGGTGGCATCGATCTGGCCCTGGGCGAGGGCGAGGAACACATCCGCCTGCGTCTGGTAGCCACGGAACGTCGTCCCCGCGCCCCACGCCTTCACGTCGCTTTCCAGGGCCATGCCTTCATATCCGCCAGTGACGGAACCCACCTTGCGGCCCTTAAGCTTGTCATAGGTGTCGAGGCCGAGCCCTTCGCGCGTCAGCACGACATTCTTGTAGGCAAAGTACGGGATGCTGAAACCGACGGTTCGTGCACGCTCCAACGTGTCGGAGGTCGAGGCGACGCCAACGTCGACGCGGCCAGAGATTAGAGCAGGAATACGGTCGGGGAACGGAGTCTCGACGATCTCTGCCTTCACGCCGAGCGCCTTGGCGAGATCCTTGCAATAATCGACGTCGAAGCCGATCGGGTTGTTGCTGGCATCGCGCGAGCCCATGGGCGGGAAGTCCAGCACCACCGCGCAGCGCAGTGTGCCGGAAGCGATGATGTCGTCGAGCTTGTCCGCCTGCGCGGGCATCGCAACGCCGCACGTAAGGGCAAGCATAGTTGCCAGCACTTTGCAGTTCATGTTCACTGTTCCTCTGGATTTATAATTTCTGGACGATGATGACATCATCTCGCGCTCATATTTCCGCTTCTGGATGAAGTGTTCCGGACAAAGGCATGCCATCACAACGCCGCGCCGGTCATGTTTTGGTCGATGATGAAACGGATGTTTCAGCCGGCGTGGCCGGCCGCAGAGGTCGCCGTCAACGTCTCGCCGGGGGGAGCGCGCCGCTGGCGCGTCCGGCCTCCGCGAAGGCGTCGAGTGCAAAGGCGATATCGTCGGAGGAATGCGCCGCGCTGACCTGAAGGCGGATGCGCGCCTGATCGCGGGGCACGACTGGATAGGAGAAGGCGGTGACGAACACACCGCATTCGCCAAGAGCACTGGCCAACGCCGCCGCGCGGGCAGCATCGCCGATCATGACGGGCACGATGGGGTGATCGACGCCGCTCAACCGAAAGCCCAGAGCGACCAGCCCCTGCCGCAGCTGGCGGGTTCGCGCCGCCAAATTCCCGCGCAGAGCTTCATCGCTTTCGGCAATGTCGAGGGCGACCAGCGTCGCCGCGCAGATGGCGGGCATCAGCGCATTGGAGAAGAGGTAGGGACGCGCGCGCTGTCGCAGCCAGGCGACCAGTTCCTTGGCGCCCGACACATAGCCGCCGGACGCGCCGCCGAGCGCCTTGCCAAAGGTGCCGGTGAGCAGGTGCACGCGACCTTCGACCCCGTGCAGTGCAGGCGTGCCCCGGCCGCCTTCGCCGACGAAGCCCACAGCGTGGGAATCATCCACCATGACCAGAGCGCCATGTTTTTCAGCAACCGTGCACAGCGCAGGCAGATTGGCGACGATGCCGTCCATTGAGAACACGCCATCCGTCACCACCAATATTGTCCGGGCCCCCGCGGCCTGCTCGAGCGCCATGTCCAGCGAAGCGGGGTCGTTATTGGCGTAGCGGTAGCGCCGCGCCTTCGATAGGCGAATGCCATCGATGATGCTGGCGTGATTGAGTGAGTCGCTGACGATGGCATCCTCTTCGCCCAGCAGCGCTTCGAACAGGCCGGCATTGGCGTCGAAGCAGGATGGAAATAGGATGGCATCCTCGGTGCGGAGGTAGCGGCTGACGCGCTGCTCCAGCTGGCGGTGCACCGCATTCGTGCCACAGATGAAGCGGACGGACGCCATGCCGAAGCCATGCCTGTCCAGCGCCTCTCGCGCTGCCGCGAGGAGGCGCGGATCGTTGGCGAGGCCGAGATAATTGTTGGCGCACAGATTGAGGACCCGATCGCCCCCGCCCTTGACGCCGACCCATATCCCCTGGGGGGTATCCAGTGCCCGCTCGTGGCGCACGAGCGACTGCGCCTGCAACTGGTCGAGCTCGGCGCGGAAGTGGGCGAGTACGGTCTCGACGGCGGCCATGGCAACCTCGCTCACAGTGGATAGGTGACGGGCGAGGACCAGGCGGGGTCCTCATGCTTCGCCCAGTAGAGGTCGGCCAGCCGGCGGGTGATCGGGCCCGGGCGACCGAGGCCGATGGGCGCGCCTTCGATGCGGCAGACCGGCATGATGCCGCCGGCGGTGGAGGTGATGAACACCTCATCCGCGCCGCGCAGGTCGCCGACGCTGACATCCCTCGCCGTGCAGCGGAGCCCTTCCTCGATGCACAGGTCGAACACCGATCGGCGCGTGATCCCTGGCAGCACGCCATAGGCCGGCGTCGTCAGCGCGCCGTCGCGGACGATGAAGACGTTGAAGCCCGGCCCCTCTGCGATGTTGCCATGGCTGTCGAGCACCAGCGCGGTTTCGGCGCGGCGGTCATAGGCGTCATAAAGCCCCTTCACGAGATCCAACCAGTGATAGTTCTTGATCTGCGGATCGACCGAGCCGGGCGGAATGCGCACCACATCGCTGATGGCGATGTCGAGCCCGCGCTCCAGTTGCTCGGCATTGGCGACCGAGCCGAACGGTACCGCGAAGGCGATGAAGCGGTTCACTGCCTGGCGGGGGTCGCGGCTGAACGTCGGCGAACTGCCGCGCGTGCAGATCATCTCGACATAGGCAGCGCGATGACCGGAGAGGGCGACGCTATTTTCCAGGATCGCCGTCACCTGCGTCCGATCATAGGGAATGCGCATCCGCAGACGGTCGAGACCGCCGAAGAACCGATCGAGATGCAGGTTCAGACGGAAGAAGCGGCCGTTCCAGACATGGGCGGTGTCATAGGTGGCGTCGGAATGCAGGAGCCCCCAATCGAGGACCGAAATCTTGGCTTCCGAGACCGGCAGATATTGCCCATCCATGAAGGCGACGCCCTCAGGATACGCCACAGGGTCGATATGCCTGAGGCTGATGTCGGGAAGCGGCGCGGGCGGGGTCGAAAAGGTAGGGTGAGCCATGGGTACGTCCTGATCTGTCTGCGCGTCGCCGAGCCCTCAGGCGGGGCTGGCCGTCGCCTCGAAGGAGGATGACGTCACTTTAGGCGCGGGTTCGGGGCCATTTTCCTCAAAGTAGGGCCAATTCTGGCTCGTGCGTTGCAAGCACCTGCGATGAAATGAAATGCATGATCAGGGCGGCTCGCGTACAGCCGGGCGCCCGCCACTGGAGAGGAGACCCGCCGTGCCCACACGTCTCGATGATCTCGACCGGCGCCTCATCCGCGCCCTGCAGGATGATAACCGGCTCAGTTTCGCCGAACTCGCCGAGAAAGTCGGCTCTTCTGCCGCCTCCTGCATGCGGCGTGTGAACCGGCTGCGGTCGGAGGGCGTGATCGTCGGCGATGTCGCACTTATCGACCCGAAGAAGGTCGGCAAGTCGCTCACCGTCATCGTCAATGTCGAATTGGAGCGCGAAAGGCTGGATCTGCTCGACGAGTTCAAGCGCGCCATGCGCGCGACGCCGGAAGTGAGTCAATGCTGGATGGTGACGGGTGACGCCGACTTCGTGCTGGTGGTGCTCGTTGAGGATGTCGACGAGTTCGACAATTTCGTCAAAACCCGGCTCTATACCAACCCGAACGTGCGCAAATTCCGCAGCATGATCGCGCTGGAACGCACCAAATTCGACCCGCGCATCCATGTCTGACGCAGACATTTCAAAGTGCCGCCGGCTTTGAGGCGTTTTAAGCGGAACGTCGCGCAATCTGTCGACATGTCGACGGTTTAAACGGCAACAATGCCATCCCACAGCATCTATGCACGATGGAAGAAATGCCGGTTCGGCCTGTTGTTCTCTTCGGCGATCCCCGCCTTCGTCACACATGCCGCCCCGTCGATGTCGCGGCCGACGACTGGCGCCCGGACGCGCATGATCTGGCCGATACGCTCACGTGCTTGCGCCAGCGGCTCGGCTTCGGGCGGGCGCTGGCGGCACCTCAGATCGGGTCGCCGCATCGCCTCATCGCCTTCGATTGCGCCCTGGGACGCTTTGTCATGGCCAATCCTGAAATCATCTGGCGTTCCGCTGAAATGCAGCCGGTCTGGGACGATTGCTTCAGCCTGCCGGGTGTCTGCATGGCGGTGATGCGCCATCGCTCGGTCAGCGTGCGTTTCCGCACCCTCGACAACGAGCCGGTCGAACTCGCCGAGCTGCCGCCCGACCTCGCCGAGCTAGTGCAGCACGAGATCGACCACCTCGATGGAATCCTCATGAGCGACCGGCTCGTCGACTCACGCGCCATCATCAGCGCGGAGATGGCGGCGCTGACAGCTCATCCCGGCGCATGAGCCGGACAATGGAGGACAAAGGCGCCTTTCTCGCTCGCGCGCTTGCCCTACTGGAGCAGCTCGTCGCGTTTCCAACGGTGCCGGACGCCAGCACTCTCGACCTGATCGATTTCTGCGGCGACTACCTCGCGGCGTACGGCGTCGAGAGCCACCGCGTCCCATCGCCCGACGGGCGGCACGCCGCGCTCTACGCGACGATCGGCCCCCGCTGTCCCGGTGGGGTGGTGTTATCGGGACATGTCGATGTCGTGCCCATCGAGGGGCAAGTCTGGACCTCGGACCCATGGCGTCTCACCGAGCGCGACGGCCGGCTCTACGGTCGGGGAAGCTGCGATATGAAGGGCTTCATTGCTCTCATGCTCGCGGCGGTGCCGGAGCTCCGCGCCGCTCCCCTCGCCCGGCCGGTGCACCTCGCACTCTCCTATGACGAGGAGGTGGGCTTCGCCGGAGCCCATCGGCTTGTGCCGGTCCTCAAGCAATCCCTACCGATGCCGCAGGCGGTGATTGTCGGAGAGCCGACACGCCATCAGATCGTCAACGGGCACAAAGCCTATGCCGAACTGGAAACACGGCTGCGCGGCCATGCCATCCATTCCGGTCGCGCCGATCTCGGGGTGAGCGCCGTGACCATGGCGGCTCGCCTCATTGGCCGGATCGACGAGATGGACCGGGAAAACGCCGCGCGGGCCGCCGCGCGGCCACCGCTCTTCCAGCCCAACTACACGACGCTGCATTGCGGCCGGATGGAGGGTGGTGTCGCTGCGAGCACGGTGGCGGCGCATGCATGGTTTTCGACCGATATCCGCGCGGTGCCCTGGGAGAAGGCCGACGACTATATCGACCGCCTCCGCCGGATCGCCGCCGATATCGAAGCCGAGATGCGGGCAACGCATTCGGGATGCGGCCTCGACATGCGGGTGATCGTCAACGTGCCCGGCCTGTCGCCCGAAGGCGACCAGAGCGCGACGGCTCTGGCGCAGAAGCTCCTGCCGCGCGCGGCGCTCACCACAGTCGCCTATGGCACCGAAGCCGGCCTGTTCCAGCGAGCGGGCTGGTCCAGCGTCGTATGCGGTCCTGGCGACATTCTCCAGGCGCACCGTCCCGACGAGTACATCGAGCGTGCCGAGCTCGTGGCCGGCGTGGACGTTCTGACAAGGCTGACGCAGGCGCTATGTTGACGCGCTGTCGATAGAAGGTGCTGTGCAGGGATCCGTCTAATGGTCATTGACAGCGAATGAAACCGGTTTCATTCTTAGATGAAACCGGTTTCATTGGTGCGATGAGCGTGGCGAGACCTCCCTCCGACATGTCGGCCCCCACCATCCGCCTCGTAGCGCGCGAGGCTGGCGTCTCCCAGGCGACGGTGTCGCGGGCCTTTTCCCAGCCCGAGCTTCTGACGCCGGCGACGGTGGAAAAGGTTCTCGGCACGGCTCAACGGCTCGGCTATGTCCCCAATCAGGTTGCGCGGGCGCTGTCCACCGGGCGCGCCGGCAACATCGCGCTGATCCTCCCGGATGTCGCCAACCCGTTCTTCTCCGCGCTGATGCGCGGCGCGCAGGCGCAGGCGTACAAGCGCGGTTACGCCACCTTTCTCGGCGATTCCGACGAGACCGCGCATCTGGAAGACATGCTGCTGGGCAAGCTGTCGGCGCAGGTCGACGGTTTCGTGCTCGCCTCGCCTCGCATGGACGAGGCGGCGATCCGCCGGCACGCGGCGCGCAAGCCGGTCGTGGTGATCAATCGTGATCTCGACGGCATCGGCCGCGTGCTGATCGACACGGCCGCCGGCTTCGCCACCGCCGTCGAACTGCTGGGCGGGCACGGACACCGGACCATCGCCTATGTCGGCGCGCCGGCCTCCTCCTGGTCGAGCCAGCAGCGGGCGCGCGCGGTGGCACGCGCCGGTGCGACCTGTGGGCTGAAGGTGGTGGAGATCGCCGCCGGACGCCCGAGCCACGAGGCCGGTCAATCCTGCGTGCCAGCCCTGCTGGAATGCGGCGCCACCGCCGCGCTCGCGGTCGATGACGTGGTTGCGCAGGGGATCATGGCCGGTCTTGCCGCGCGCGGCCTGTCGATCCCCGGCGATTTCAGCGTGGTGGGCTGCGACGACATCATCGCCTCCACCACTTATCCGCCGCTCACCAGCGTCAATGCCCGCTGTGCGCTCGCCGGTGCGAATGCGGTGGATCTGCTGCTCAACAGCCTCGCCAATCCCACACCGCCCATCGAAAGCCACGTCATCATCGGCGAGCTCATCGTCCGCGGCTCGACCGGGCCGGCCCCTGCCCCCGGCACGCCGCCCGGCATCAAGCCCAGCCGAAAAGTGCCGGCGGCCGATCCCAATTCGTCCAGCAGGAAGTGACCATGATCGACATCCGCCTTCACGACAGCAAACAGGACAACGCCATCGCCGCCGCAGCCTTCGGCGGCGCCGCCATCCGCGACACCATCGCCGCGCGGGGGGCGGCCAACATCGTCATCGCCACCGGCGCCAGCCAGTTCGAGATGCTGGAAGCGCTCGTCGCCGCGCCGGGCATTGACTGGTCGAAGGTCACCGCCTTCCATCTCGACGAATATATCGACATGCCGGAGACCCACCCGGCAAGCTTCCGCAAATATCTGAAGGAGCGCTTCACCGGCAAGCTACCGACGTTGGGCGCCTTCCATTTCATCGCCGGCGATGCGCCGGACCTCGATGCCGAACTCGCCCGCATCAACGCCCTCCTCGACGCGCATCCCATCGACGTGATGTTCGCGGGGATCGGCGAGAACGGGCACCTCGCTTTCAACGACCCGCCCGCCGATTTCGAGAGCACGATCGCCTACAAGGTCGTGCAGCTGGAAGAGCGCTGCCGCCGGCAACAGTTCGGCGAGGGATGGTTCCCGACCTTCGACGACGTGCCGACCGAGGCGATCTCGATGACGGTGCAGCGGATCGTCTCGGCCAGGGTCATCGTCCTCACCGTCCCGGACGAGCGCAAGGCGGAAGCCGTCCGCCATGTCCTGGAAGGGCCCGTCACCAATATGTGGCCGGCCTCGATCCTCCAGCAGCATCCCGATTGCCATGCCTTCCTCGACCGCGCCGCGGCGAGCCAGCTCACGAAGTAACGGCTCGCACGGGCGGCGAGCGCCTGCCAGTGCCGATCGTCAATAATAACCAGAGCGGAGAAACAGATGTCCTGCAGTTGGAAGACGCGCCTGTTTGCCACAGGCGCCGTACTCACCTCGATGACCTTCGGCGCCATGGCCGAACCCGTGGTCATCAATGTCATCGACGTGGCCGGCGACCTTCAAGTCAGCCAGCCGGCTCTCGAAAAGTTCCAGGCCCAGCATCCCGAGCTGGTGTCGAAATTCGTGTTCACCCAGGCCACGGCGCCGGAACTCGCCGGCAAGCTGAAGGCCCAGCAGGATGCGGGCCGCGTCGACATCGACTTCGTGCTGACCGGCAACGACGCGCTCGCCGCCGGCATGGAACAGGGACTGTGGTTCGAGATCCTGCCGAAATATGCAGGCGAGTTCCCGAACCTGAAGGAACTCTACATTCCCGGCGCCTACCTTATGCAGGAAATGGCGCGTGGCCAGGCCTTCGTCATCGACTGGTACCCCTCCGGCCCGCTGCTCGAATACGCCCCGGACCGTGTGTCCAAGCTTCCCGACACGCCCGAGGCGCTGCTCGCCTACTGCAAGGCCAATCCGGGCAAGTTCATGTATGCGCGGCCGGCCAATTCTGGCCCCGGCCGCACCTTCGTCATGGGCCTGCCCTACCTGCTCGGCGACAAGGACCCGAAGGACCCGGTCAAGGGCTGGGACAAAACCTGGGCCTACTTGAAGGAACTCGACACCTGCATCGAGTACTACACCGCCGGCACCACCGCCTCGATGAAGGAACTGGCCAACGGCACGCGGGACATCATTGCCACCACCACCGGCTGGGACATCAACCCGCGCTACCTCGGCATCGTGCCGGAAGAGTACAAGATCGGCGCCTTCAAGAACTTCACCTGGGTTGGTGACGCCAACTACATGGCCATTCCGAAGGGCGTTTCGGAAGAAAAGCTCAAGGTCGTGCTGGAATTGATGAAGTTCCTGCTCAAGCCGGAACAGCAGGCCTACATGTTCGACCATGGCTACATGTATCCCGGCCCGGCGATCAAAGGCGTGACCCTCGACATGGCGCCCAAGGAGAGCCAGGAGACCATCGCGAAGTTCGGCCGGCCCGAATATGCCAGCCTGATCGCCGACAACCCCACCGAAGCGCCGCTCGACGCCAAGCCGCTGGTCGAAATGTTCGACAAGTGGGACCGCGAAATCGGCGCGGCGAAGATGAAGAAGTAATCGACCTCCGGCGGGACGCAAACCACGTCCCGCCGGATCGCTTTTCCGAATTCTCAGACAGCGGGATTGAAGGGTGATGGCGATAGCTTCCGCCGGCTTTAGAGAGCTGCGGCTGGACCGCGTCAGCCGGGATTTCGGCGCGCATAACGCGCTCAAGGACATCAGCCTGACCGTGCAGCGCGGCGAGTTCATTGCCTTGCTAGGCCCCTCGGGCTGCGGCAAGTCGACCGCGCTCAACTGCCTGGCGGGACTGCTGCCGCTCAGCGACGGCGCCATCTGGCTCGACGACCGCCGGATCGACACGCTGAAGTCGGAGGAGCGCGGCTTCGGCATGGTGTTCCAGAACTACGCGCTGTTCCCGCACATGGATATCCGCCGCAATGTCGGCTTCGGCCTGCAGATGCAGGGCGTGCCGAAAGCCGAGACCGCGCGCCGGGTGGATGAGGCGCTGAACGTTGTCCGGCTGGCCTCGCAGGGCGCCAAGCTGCCGGGGCAGCTGTCGGGCGGCCAGCAGCAGCGCGTGGCGATTGCCCGCGCCATCGCCATCGAGCCGCCGCTGGTGCTGATGGACGAGCCGCTGTCCAATCTCGACGCCAAGCTGCGGCTTGAAATGCGCGCCGAGATCCGCCGCATTCACCGCCTGCTCGGCTCCGCCACCATCTATGTGACGCACGATCAGGACGAGGCGCTGTCTCTGGCCGACCGCATCGTCGTGCTGCGCGATGGCAAAGTGCGCCAGATCGGCACGCCGCCGGACCTTTACCGGCGCCCGCTGCATGCGGATGTCGCCGAGTTCATGGGTTTCCGCAACGCTCTTGCCGGCCGGATCGTCCGTCGCGAGGGGAACGAGGTGGAGATCGATTGCGGATTCGCCGGGCCGTTGCGGGGCGTGCCGGTCGATGTGCCGGGCGACATGGCGGGCGACGCGCCGGTGACGGCCGCCATCCGCCCGGCCGACCTGGTGCCGTCGGCCGCAGGGCCGCTGAACGCCGAAGTGACCGGCATGGAATATCGCGGCGAAGCCTATTTCGGCACCGCCACCGGTCCGGGCGGGCAGGAATTGTTCTTCCGCTGCGAGGCGCCGATCGGTGTGGGCGAGGCGGTGCGGCTCGGCGCGCCGGTGGACCGCACTCTCATTTATGCCAGCGAGGGCGGCAGATGACCCCGGCGGCGCCCCGCCCCTCCACGGTCCGCCCGCGCCGGCGCAGCCTTGCCGAGCGGGGCTTCGACGGCGTAACGCTGCTGCTGGTTCCGGCGGCGCTGTTCGTGGTCCTGGTCTTCGTCTACCCGTTCGTCTACGGGCTGCTGCTCTCCTTCGCCCCCAAGGAAGGCGGAGTTTTCGGCAACTACATCCGCTTCTTCTCCGACCCCTATATGTACGGCACGATCTGGCTGACGCTGCGGCTCGCTTTGCCAGTGACGGTGCTCAACATCGCCCTCTCCGTGCCCATTGCAATGCAGGTCCGCCATATGCGGCGCCAGCGCCTGCTCACCACCATTCTCGTCCTGCCGATCACGCTCGGTACGGTGCTGGTGGCGGAAGGGCTGCTGAACTATCTCGGTCCGCAGGGCTGGCTGAACCGCACCATGATCCTGTTCGGCCTGATCGATCGCCCGATCCGTCTGGTGCACAATTACTGGGGCGTGTTCATATCGCTGGTTATCACCGGTTTTCCCTTCACCTTCCTGCTCACGCTGTCGATGATTTCGGGCATCGATCCGGCGCTGGAGCAGGCGGCGGCAACACTGGGGGCACGCGCGCGCAGCCGTTTCCGCCACATCGTACTGCCGCTCATCATCCCGGGCCTCGCCGTCACCTTCTGCCTCGCCTTCGTCGACGCTTTCTCGGTGTTCCCCTCAGCGGTGATGCTGGGCGCGCCGGCCGGCGAAACGCGAGTCATTTCCTTCGCGGCGGCGCAGGCCGCCTTCGAGCAGTACGACTATTCCTACGCCTCCGCGATCGCGATGATCATGGCCGTGGTGCAGTTCGGCTTCGTCGGCCTGGTGCTGGCGCTGCGCCGGCTGTTCTACAAAGGGCCTGCGGGCGGCGGGAAAGGGTGAGCAGGACCATGGAAACCGCCCTCGAAAAGCTCTGGAAGACGCTCGTCTGGGCTTTCATCATCTTTTTCGTGGTCAATGTGATCGCGATGATCTCGACCGTCGTGGTCAATTCCTTCGGCACGCGCTGGCTCAATTCCTGGCTGCCCGTCGCCTTCACCACCCGCTGGTACGCCTCCGCGTGGAAGGAGTTCCAACTCAGCGACGTGCTGCTGGTCACCTTCCAGATCGCGGGAGCGGTGGTGCTCATCTCCGCGCTGATCGGCGTGCCCGCCGCCTATGCGCTAGCGCGGCGGGACTTTCCCGGCAAGCCGCTGGTGATGCTGCTGTTCCTGCTGCCGCTTCTGGTGCCGCCGATCACCTTCGGCGTGCCGCTTGCCACCGTGCTGTACAAGGTCGGCCTCGCCGGCACGATGTGGGGCGTCATCGTCGCCAATCTGGTGCCGACCATCCCCTTCACCGTGGTGCTGATGATCCCGTTCATCGAGCAGATCGACCCGCGCGTGGAGGCGGCGGCGCGGGTGTTCGGGGCCGGAACCGGGCGGCTGTTCCTCCATGTGCTGCTGCCGCTGCTGCTGCCGGGCATTCTGGCGGCGACGCTGCTGGCCATGGTGCGCACCGTGTCAATGTTCGAGCTGACCTTCCTCACCGCCGGCCCCACCAGCCAGACGCTGGTTGTGGCGCTGTACTATTCGGTGTTCGCGGCCGGCGTGCGCGCCGGGCAGTCGATCGACGCCATGGCGGTCGTCTACATGCTCAGCACGCTGGTCTGGCTTCTCGTCGCCCTGCGCTTCGTCAATCCGACGCAGATCGTGGCGCGGGTAAAGAAGGCGCCAGCCTGAGCCGCCATCGGTCCCCCCACGAAAAAGCCTCGCTCCGGACAGGAGCGAGGCTTTTGTCGTCGCGGGCGAAAGCGCTCAGTGATAGGCGGCGAGCGCGTCGTCCGGCAGGCGGTCGAGGGCTCGAAGGATGCCGCGCAATTCGCCGAGCCCCTTCATCCGCCCGGCGGCGGTGTAGCCGGGATTGACGATATTGTCGGATTCGAGATCGGCCAGCATGCGGTGGCCGTGGTCCGGACGCAGCACGATGCGGGTCTCGTCGGAACGGCGGCGGTTCTCGGCGAGCAGCACGGCGAGAACCGCCGGCATGTCGACATCGCCGTCGAGATGGTCGGCCTCCTGGAAGCCGAGTTGATCCGCGTCACGGCGCGTGGCGCGCAGATGGGTGAAGTAGATCCGTTTGACGAAATGCGCCGCCATGGCGGGCAGGTCGTTGTCTGGCCGCACGCCGAGGCTTCCGGTGCAGAAGCACAGGCCGTTGGCCGGCGCGGGCACGGCGGCGAACAGCGCGTCGAAGTCGGCGCGAGTGGAGGCGACGCGCGGCAGGCCGAAGAGCGGGCGCGGCGGGTCGTCGGGGTGCAGGGTCAGCCGCACGCCGAGGGCCTGCGCCACCGGCACGACAGCCTGCAGGAACGCGATCAGATTGGCACGCAGCCGCGCCGCGTCGATCGCGGCATAGGCGGCGAGGTGCTCGCGAAATTCGTCGAGGCTGAGCCCTTGCGTCGTGCCGCCTGGCAGGCCCGCCAGCACGGTGCGGATGAGCGCGACCACCTCGTCGTCGCTGAAGCCGTCGGCGACTTTGCTGGCCTCGGTACGCTGCGCCTCGCTGTAATCCGCCTCGGCGCCGGGGCGCTTGAGCACGTGAAGATCGAACGCCGCAAACCGCCGCTGGTCGAAGCGGAGCGCCGTCGCGCCGGTGGGCAGCGGCCAGTCGAGGTCGGTGCGGGTCCAGTCCAGCACCGGCATGAAATTATAGCAGACGATGCGCGGCCCGGCGGCTGCCACGGCTTCCAGGCTGGCGATCCAGACTTCGATGGCCTCGCGCGCCGCGCCGCCCTCGCGCTTGATCACATCGGCGACCGGAATGCTTTCGACGACCGACCAGCGCAGCGGCGTACGGCCCTGCGCCGTGTCCTCGATGATCGCGCGCCGCGCCTCGACCTCGGCACGCGTCCAGGCGACGCCAGGCGGCACATGGTGAAGGGCGGAAACGATGTCCGTCGCGCCCGCCTGCCGCGCATGATCGAGCGTCACCGGATCGCTCGGACCGAACCAACGCCAGCCTTCTCTGATCATCATGCCTCCGGTCTGAATGCGTATCGCGCCACCGTGCGTCCTGCTCCGTGGCGATAGAGCGTCGACAGCGCTGTGCGCACGGCGTCGACGAAGCGAGGGTCGGCGGCGAGGTCGGGGTCGAAGATCTCGCGCACACCGAGCAGCGCCGGCACCAGCGCCTCCGCTGACGGCCCGGCCGCGTCCGCGAGCGCCCGGAGCCGGGCGGCGAGCGGGTCGCGCACGTCAATGGCCTGCCCCTGTTCGTCGATGCCGGTGACGAAACGCATCCAGGCCGCGACCGCGAGCGCAAGACGGGGAATGGGAGCGCCGGACGCCAGACGCTCGCGGATCGTTTCCAGCAGCCGCTGCGGGAGCTTCTGCGAACCGTCCATCGCAATCTGACAGGTGCGGTGATGCAGCGCGGGATTGGCAAAGCGCTGCCGCAGCGCCGCCTTGTAGGCCGAAAGGTCAGTCCGCGCGGGCACGCGGAGGGTGGGCGTCACCTCATCGTCCATGAGGCCGCGAATGAACGGCTCGAAGCCGGGTGCCCGGATGGCCTCGGCGACGGTCCTGTAGCCGCCGAGGTAGCCGAGATAGGCAAGCGCGGAGTGCGCGCCGTTGAGAAGGCGCAGCTTCATCTTCTCGAACGGCTCGGCGTCGGCGACGAGTTCTGCGCCCGACTCCTCGAAGCGCGGCCGTCCGCCGGGGAAACCGTCCTCGATCACCCATTGCCGGAACGGCTCGGTGACCACCGGCCAGGCATCGGCGACCCCCAGCCGCGCCGCCACCGCGTCGCGGTCGGCCGGCGTGGTCGCCGGAACGATCCGGTCGACCATGGTGCAGGGAAACGCCACCTCATTGGCCACGAAACGGCCGAGGCCGCCGTCGCGCAGGCCGGCCAGCTGGCTGGCGACGCGGCGCACCAGCCTGCCATTGGCGGGAAGGTTGTCACAGCACAGCACGGTAAAGGGCGCGATACCGGCCGCCCGGCGGCGGGCCAGCGCCTCGACCAGGAAACCGGGCGCGCTGCGCGGCCGTCCAGGCGAGGCGAGGTCGCGAACAATGTCCGGATGATCCGCGCGCAGGTCTCCTGTCGCAGGATCATGGCAATAGCCCTTCTCCGTCACGGTGAGCGAGACGATGCGCACCTGCGGCGACGCCATCGCCGCCAGCAGGGCGTCGGGCGCTTCGGGCGCCACGAGAAGACGGGATACGGAGCCGATGACACGCAGCCGCTCGCCCGCGCCATCGCGTTCGGACAGCGTGTAGAGACCATCCTGCGGCCCCAGCGCGTCGCGTGTATCGCCCGCGCGGAGACTGGCGCCGAGGATCGCCCAATCGCGCTCGCCGGCAGCCAGCCGATCGTCCACGAACACCGCCTGATGGGCCCGGTGAAAGGCGCCGATTCCGAGATGGACAATGCCGATGCGCGACTCCGCGCGATCATAGCCGGGCCGTGCGATATCGGCCGGCAGTCGGTTCAGCGCGGCATCGGACAGCCTCGGCCGTGCAGTCATGGCAAGTCCTTATCTGCACCGGATGCGGCGCGCAGCGGGGTCGCCACGGTGTCGCCCTGAAGGCCGCGCTGGGCGTCCGGTTCGAAGAAATCCGGCCGCGCCCGCAGCAAATCGTCCAGCCCCGGCAGCACGTTCGCCAGATGCGCGCCCATCGCACGCTCCGCCGCCCGGGGATCGCGCGCGGCGAGGCCGTCGAGAATCGCCCGGTGTTCTTCCATGACCAGCGGGCGGTGACGGGAGATCGGCAGATGCAGCACGCGGCACCGATCGATCTGCACCTTTTCCTGGCGCGCGACCCGCCACAAATTGGGATGGCCGGAGAGAATGGCGATACGCTGGTGAAACGCCTCGTCCTGAGCGTGAAACCCCGCCCAGTCGCTCGCCCGCTCGCTGGCTTCCTGCCGGTCAAGGACAAGCCGCAGAGCGGAAAGATCAGCCTCCGTCACCCGCGCCGCCGCATGGCGCACCGCAACGCACTCCAGCGCTTCGCGGATCACCATGCCGTCGCGCAGCGCTTCCAGGCTGATGCGTGACACGAAGGTCCCGCGCTGGGGAAAAATCTCGATCAGCCGCTCATCCGCCAGACGCAGCAGCGCCTCGCGGATCGGGGTGCGGCTCACGCCGTACTGCTCGGCGAGTTCCTTCTCGGAGACAGGCGTTCCCGGCAGCATTTCCCCCCCGACGATGCGGTCCCGCAACTGCTCGTAAACCCGCGCCGATGCGGGAATGGCGCGCAACTGCGGCCTTTGCGCGAGAGGGAGGTGAGGCTGGGCGTCAGCATTCTTCACGGTTGGCATGCTCCAACTAATATATTAGCATATCACCAAAGGCAACGGATCGGCAGGCGATGAGCGACCAATCCCTCACCACACTTCGGACGGAGCCGCGCGTCATCCGGCTCGACGAGGCCGACAACGTCGTCATCGCGGTGGAGGCCATCCGGCCGTCCGACCGTGCGAGCGGCGTGGTGGCCCGGGAGAAGATACCGCAGGGGCACAAGATGGCGCTGCGCCGGGTGCGTGCCGGCGAGCCGCTGATCAAGTTCGGCCAACCCATTGGCGTCGCGAGCGCGGACATCGCTCCGGGCGACTGGGTGCATGTCCACAATGTCAGTGCCTCCGCCATGCCTGCGGGCGACCTCGATGCGGCACGGTTCGCGCCCGTGGATGACCACGTCTCGTCCATCCCCTCGACATTCCAGGGTTTCCGACGCAGTGACGGCCGCACGGGCACCCGCAATTATATCGGCATCCTCACCTCGGTGAACTGCGCGGCCTCGGTGGCCCGCTTCGCCGCGGCGGCCATTGAGCGATCCGGCCTGCTCGAGGCCTATCCGAATGTCGACGGCATCGTGCCCATCGTCCACGGCACCGGTTGCGGGCTCGCCGATCGCGGCGAGGGCTACGAGATGCTCCGCCGGACCCAGTGGGGCTATGCGTGTCACCCCAATTTCGCCGCCGTGGTCATGGTCGGCCTCGGCTGCGAGGTGCTGCAGATCGCCCGGATGAAGAAGGAATGCGGTGTTGAGGAGAGCGACGGTTTCCGCACGCTGACCATTCAGGAAACGGGCGGCACCCGCCGCACGGTCGACCAGATCACTGGAACAATCCGCGAGATGCTGCCGCGCGCCGCCGCCGCACGCCGGCAGACCCGCCCGGCCAGCGAATTGATCCTCGGTTTGCAATGCGGCGGTTCGGACGGCTACTCGGCGCTGACGGCGAACCCGGCGCTGGGCTTCGCCTCCGATCTTCTAGTGGGCGACGGCGGCACCTCCATCCTCTCCGAAACGCCGGAAGTCTACGGTGCCGAGCATCTGCTCATCCGCCGTGCCTTGCACCGCGACGTTGGCGACCGGCTCATGCAGCGGCTGCGCTGGTGGGAGGCCTACACCGCCCGCAACGGCGCGGAGATGAACAACAACCCTTCGCCGGGCAACAAGGCGGGTGGGCTGACGACGATATTGGAGAAATCGCTCGGCGCGGTGGCCAAGAGCGGCCATGCCGCGCTGCGCGCCGTGCTGGAATATGCCGAGCCGGTGCGCACGTCCGGGCTGGTGTTCATGGACACGCCCGGTTTCGACCCGGTCTCTGCCACCGGCCAGGTCGCCGGCGGCGCCAATCTCATCTGCTTCACCACCGGTCGCGGCTCGGCCTTCGGCTGCAAGCCCGTGCCCTCGTTGAAGCTGGCGACCAACAGTGACATCTACCGCCGCATGAAGGATGACATGGACATCAATTGCGGCGAGATGCTCGAAGGCATCTCGCTGGAGGCCAAGGGACGGGAGATTTTCGATACGCTCCTGCGCGTGGCCTCGGGCGAGCGCACGAAGTCCGAATGTCTGGGCTATGGCGATGCCGAGTTCGTGCCCTGGCAGATCGGGGCGGTGATGTGAGCGGCGCCCGGCCTGCGCCCAACAGGCACCCGGTCGCACTCTCTCCTTGCGGTGCTGACCTCGCCTCATGGGCGAGGGATCAGTTCATTCCCTGTTGGGCGGAGCGTGTCATCCGGCCGGGCCGTGCCGGCTATGCCGAGGCATTCCGCTGGCACGACGGCGCGCCGTGCGAAGCAATCGACCACACGACCATGGTCACCGGCCGGCTGGTCTATGCGTTCAGCATCGCCTACCGGTTCGACAGAAGGCCTCAGTTGCTCCGCGCAGCCGAGCATGGGCTGACATTCCTGCTCGACGCCTGCTGCCTGGGCCCGGGCCAGTTCGCGCATAGTGTGGGCCGCGCGGGCGAGGTGATCGATCCTCATGGCGATCTCTACGACCTCGCCTTCGCTCTTCTGGCGCTCGGCGGCTACAGCGCCGCGAACGGGCGCGCGGATGTGCTTGCCGCCGCCCGCGCCATCGCCGACCGCCTGGATCATGAACTGACGGATCCTCTGGGAGGTTACCGCGAACCGTGGAGCACGGGCGGCGTGCGTCTGCACTATCCGCAGATGCATTTGTTCGAAGCCTTCCTGATGCTCGCCGCAGCCGATCCCACCGGCGGATGGGACCGGCGCGCGGGCGGGATCCTCGCTCTCCTTTCTCGGCTTGTCGACGTGCAGGGAGCGCTCGACGAAGAATTCGGCGCGCGCTGGGAACGCCTTCCACCGGAGCAGCGACGCCGCGAAACCGGCCATCACTTCGAATGGGCCTGGCTGCTTTTCGTCTATACGACGGCCACCGGCTCGGCCGAGGCGCGCGACCTCGCCTGGCGTCTTTTTCACTACGGCCGAGCGACAGCGGGAATCGCCGAGACCTTACCCAATCGACCAATTCCCAATGCGATCGACGCCTGGGGCCAGCCGCTTCCTGTCGTCCGCCCGCTCTGGCCAACGCTGGAACTGGCGAAGGCTTCGTTAGCCGCCGCCAGCTTCGGCGAATCCGCCGATCTCTTCGCCTTATCCGATGCGGCTCTTGCGATTTTTACATCACGCATCAACCCTAACACCCTGACATGGGCGAATGACGATGCGGGGCATCCTCGACACGAGAGTCTCAACGTTCCCGCGAGAACGCTTTATCACATTGTTCCGTGTCTTTTATTATGCGCCTGTGGAGCAGAGGTCTCTCAGTCGCAATCGTCACTCAGTATAACCCGCCCGTTCTAGAGAGCGCGCCTCAGGCGAGCGGTTAGGTCCCGGATTGATTGAATTGCTGCGGTGCCGCGACCGACATGTGCGTGCTTGTGACCGTGATGGACGCCGTCGACCGCGGCTACCTCATCGTTCTGATGGAATACGCGGTCTGCTCCTACTCCGACGATGGGCATGAAGCGGGGCTGGCGATTTATCGCACGCGGTTCGCCGAACACATCAGCGTCGTCCAAGCGGCAGATCTGGTCGAGCGACGAATGTGTCGTAGACTGCCGGCGGAATCGACCACGCCGACTATAAGATCCTAAAAGCACTGCCGACGATGACGGCAAGAAACCAATCTCAAAGGTAAGGCCTCTGTCCAACAGGCGCTGCGAGCGGCTGTCGCACCGATCACTTCACTTTGCTGCCCTGTACCCGTTCAACGGTGGCCCTCTGGGTATCAAATCCATCTCCGAACCTAAAGAAGATCTGCCAGATGGTCACCGCGCCCCAACGTGCGACCTGCACAAGGGCGGAGAAGAGGCAAAAGCCTCGCGGTGGCTCACACATATAATCCCTACCAGAACTGCTCTAAAGGCCTGAACCGCCGTTGGGTATGCGCCGGGCTTTCCATTCGTCGGATGCGGCGGACGCCAGGAGTGTTTCCACCGCCAGCTGGGCCACGGCGAGGGTGGCGCGCGACGAGGGGCGGTTGAGGGGCGTGGCGAGATATACGGTGCGGCGGAAGCCCGGTTCGACCACCCGGAACGTATGGAGCTGTCCGTTATCCGCCGAACTCACCATCGAGCCGGGATGCCGGGCCGCCAGCGAGCAGATCGTGGCGCCGTGCCCGCGACGGATGAGCGCGAAAATCTGGGGCGATGCGTCGACTTCCATTACCACGTTGAGCGGCAGGGAATGGCGTCGCGCCGTCGCCTCGACCAGAAGCCGAAGCCCATGCTCGGGACCTGGCATCACCAGCCGCAGATGGCGGACATCGCGCATCCGAATCTCGCCCTTGTCGGTCAGATACGGGGCAATGGACGGCAGATCATAGGTGCCGACATACAGGTCTTCTTCGGCGATCGCCTGCAGCGAGGCGCTCCGGTCATTGGCCGCGCCGCCGCCGAAGATGATGGCCGCGTCCAGCGTGCCTTCGCGCAGCCAGTTGGCGATGTAGCCCGACATGCTCTCCACGACCCGCAGCCGCACCTGCGGCAGCCGCTCCAGGCAGGATTCGATCAGACGCACCGTCAGCAGTCCCACGAGCGAGCCGGGAACGCCGAAACGGACGGTGCCGATCGGCGGTTTGTCGCGGCTGAGCATGCTGGCCTTGGCATCCTCCGCCTGCTTCAGGATGGCATAGGCGTGGGTCTGGAACTCGCGGCCCTGCTCGGTGAGCGTCAGCCCGCGCGCCCAGCGCTCGAACAGAACGGTGGCCAGCTCGTCCTCGAGATCCTTCAGCCGCGCGCTCAGCGAGGGCGAGCTCATATGGAGCACCTTGCCGGCGGCGGCGAGGGAGCCGGTCTCCGCTATCGTAACAAAAACCCTGAGATCGCGAAGGTCCATGGCACCGTCAGGCTTGCAGGGCGATCTCCGCCCTTTGCGCCTTCATCTGCGCCAACCCGGCGTTGCGGGCAAGGATGGCGCGTGCGCGATCGGCGACCGGCAGATCGACCATGGCGCCGCGATAGGTCACGGCGCCAAGTCCGCGGGCCAGCGCCGCGTCGAAGGCCTCCAGCGCGCCACTTGCCCAGTCGACCTCCGCCGGCGAGGGCGCGAACACTTCATTCATGATCGGCACCTGGCTTGGATGGATGCAGAAGCCACCGGTGAAGCCCATTTCGCGCGCCTGGGTAATGGTGCGGCGGAACTTGGCGGTGTCGGCATAGTCCGCCACCGTGCCGACGAAGCCGATGGGATGGATGCCGGCATTGCGGGCGGCGACCACCGCCTGCGCATTGTGAATGTAGAGCGTATCGTAGGTCGGTGCGGCGCCGAGCGAGAGGGCGAGGTCCTCGGCGCCGACGATCATGCCCGCGATGCGAGGATGGGCGGCGGCGATAGACGCCATGTTGAGAAGGCCCTCCGCCGTTTCGATCATGACGACGAGCCTGGTATGGCCCACCTTCAGGCCGCGCTCGCGCTCCAACTCGTCGAGGATTTCGGCGACGGCGCGCACATGGGAGGCGTCCGGGACCTTGGGAAGCGTCAGGCAGCAGACGTCGGGCCCGACCGAGGCTTCGATATCGGCGAGCGCCTGCCGCCACGGCCGATTGATGCGCACGACCACATCCAGCCCCTGCCGGGCGAGGCGAGCAGCGGCCATCGGCGCGGCAAGGCGAGCCTCGTCCTTTTGCGCCGGAGGAATGGCGTCCTCAAGGTCGAGCTGGATCGCATCGGCGCCACGCTCGGCGGCGCGGGCGAGAAAGCGCTCATTGAGAACCGGAATGAAGAGCATGGAGCGCCATGCCGGAGCGGTGTTCATGACGAGACCTCGACTGCCTTGAGGCGCGCACCGAATCCGAGTTCACGCCGGATTTCCTCATTGTGCTCGCCAATCTCCGGCGCCGGACGGCGGAAGGCCCCCGGCGTGGCGGAGAAGCGGGGGATGATGTTGTGCATCGGCAGTGAGCCGAGATCGCGGTCCTCGACCTCGACGATGGCTTCGCGGCCGAGCACGAACGGGTGGTCCAGCAGGTCGGCCACCGAACAGACCGGGCCGACCGTAACGCCGGCGGCCTCGAAAAGAGCGAGGTTGTCGGCCTGGCTTCGGGTGATGATGAACGCTGCAATGATGGCGTCGAGCGCATCGCGGTTGGCGACGCGGGCGGCATTGTCGACGAAGCGCGGGTCCGCCTTCAGCTCGGGATGGCCGATGGTCTCGAAGATGCGCTCCGCCATGGACTGCATCGAGCCCGACATGGCGACATAGGCGCCGTCCGAGCACTGATAGACATTGCGCGGCGCGGTGTGGGAGGACTGGTTGCCGGCGCGCGCGGTCGGCGCGCCGGTCAGGCGGATCTGCGCCGCCTCGGCGCCAATCATGGCGTGGATGGGCTCGAACAGCGACAGGTCGATGACCTGCCCCGTGCCGCCGCCCTGCTCGACCGCGCGTAGCGCGGCGAGGATGGCGGCGGAGCCATAAAGGCCGGCGATCATGTCGGCCAGCGCCAGCGGCGGCAAAGTGGGCGGCTTGTCGGCATGGCCGTTCATGAAGGCCCAGCCCGACATCGCCTCGACCAGCGTGCCGAATCCCGGCCGCAGGCGCCATGGCCCGGTCTGTCCCCAGCCGGACACCCGGAGGATGACGAGGCCGGGATTGCGGGCATGCAGCACCTCGGGCCCGATGCCCCAGCGCTCCAGCGTGCCGGGCACGAAGTTCTCCACCAGCACCTGCGCGCTGTCGATGAGGCGCAGCAGCACCTCCCGGCCTTCCGCGTCGTGGATGTCGAGCGCCATGCTGCGCTTGTTGCGGGCATAGACCTTCCAGAACACCTCGACGCCGTCGACCCGCCAGTTGCGCAGGTCGTCGCCCTTGCCGGGACGCTCGATCTTGATGACGTCCGCACCATAGTCGGCAAGGACATGCGTGGTCATGTTGCCGGCGACCAGCCGGGACATATCGACGATCCGCACGCCGTCGAGCGGCCCGCGCTGGTCGGGGACGAAAGGATGTGTATCCGCCATCGCTCGCCCCTCAATCCATCACGATGAGCGGCTTGATCTCTTCAAGCCGATGCATGCGCTCGAGCGCCACGTTCACCTCGTCCAGCGTGTAGCGGCCGGTGATCATCTTGCCGAACGGGATGTGGTCGATATGCGCGGAGGCGAATTGCAGCGCCTTCCAGTACGACTTCACGTCGCCCGAGAACGAGCCGAGCACGCGAATGTTCTTCTTGACGATGGTGGAGGGGCTGAAAGTGGTCGTGCCGGTGCCGAGCTGGCCGACAGTGAGGTAGCGCCCACCCTTGCGAACGATGTCGAGACCCTGGCCGAAGGCGTCGGGAAAGCCGGTGAACTCCATCACAATGTCCGGCCCGCGCCCGTCGCTGAGATCGCGCAGTACCGCCACCCGCTCCTCATGGGTGGTGCCCTCGATGGTGAAGGTGTGGGTGGCGCCGAAATCGCGGGCAAGGGCGAGGCGGGCCTCCGGCGCTCCGATGACGCTGACCGTGCGGGCGCCGGCCACGCGGGCGACCGCCGCGGCCAATATGCCGAGCGGCCCCGCGCCCTGGATGGCGACATGCTCGGACGGATCGATGGGACCGAGATTGTCGAAGGCGTTCATCACCGAGCGGAAGGCGCAGCTGCAGAGGCTGGCGACGCCGTCGTCGAGATTATCCGGCACCCGCACGCGGCCGGATTCCGGCAGGACATAGCCATATTCCGAGAAGCCGCCGAGCAAATGAGGCGGCTTCTCGATGTTCTCATACATATAGGCGCGGCGGTTCTCGCACAGGGTCGGCTGGCGGGCGACGGTGCAGTAGAAGCACTTGCCGCAGGCGGTGTGGGTCCACAGGATGCGGTCGCCGATGGCGAGCTTCTGGCCGGCGCTGTCGCGCTCCGCGCCCGCGCCGATGGCGACCACGCGCCCTACCATCTCATGGCCGAGAATGATCGGCAGGTCGACGGCGAGCGAGAGATTGCCGCGCGAGAGGTGCACATCGGTGCCGCAGATCGAGCAGGCGGTGGTGCGCACGATCAGCGCGCCCGGTTCCGGGGCCGGAGGGACGGGCACGCATTCGATCTGCACCGGCTCTCCGAACCGCCGGACGACCGCGGCGCGGGAGAATTCGGGAAGCGTGGCTAGGTCGGTTGTGTCACCAGACAGGGGCATGAGTCACACTAGGCTAGAGGTAGCGGAACCACAGCGTGGCAAACGGGACGAAGGTGATGATCGCCTGGCCCAGCAGCGCCGCACCGAAGAACCAGCCGAGATAGGGCATCATGTCGGCCAGCCGGGCATTGGCGGCGCGGGCGGCGACGTAGAGGTTGGCGGCCATGGGCGGAGTGAGCAGGCCGATTTCCAGATTGGTGGCGAGCACGATGCCGAAATGCACCGGATCGATGCCAAAGCGCTCGGCGGCTGGTGCCAGCAGCGGCCCCATAAGCAGGATCGAGGCGTTGGTCTCCATGAAGGTGCCGACCAGCAGCAACACCACATTGACCATCAGCAGGAAGGCGATCGGGCTCTCGATATAGGTCGCGACCCAGATGGCGATGTCCTGCGGCACCTGGTTCAGCACCATGGCGCGGTTGAAGATGCCGGTCATGGCGATGATGATGAGGATGCCCGAGCCGGTGATCGCCGCCGTGCGGAAGGATCGGGTGAATCCCTCCCGGCTGATCAGCCGGCGCCCGACCGCGACGCCGATCGCGTAGAGGCAGCCGATGGCGGCGGCTTCGGTGGGGGTCATGATGCCTCCGTAGATGCCGCCAAGGATGACCACCGGCAGCAGCAGCGCCGAGGTGGCGTCGAACACGATCCGGGCCGGTGATTTGCGCGGATCGAGCAGCCCGTCGGTTTCGGAGCGGCCCTCGATGCCGCCCCGCAGGACCTTGCGCGACAGGCGGTTGTGCACGAACAGGAACAGCACGCCCATCAGCAGCGCCGGCACCATGGTGGCGATGAAGAGCTGGGAGATCGAGACGCCTACCGTCGCGCCATAAAGGATAAGCGGAATGGAAGGCGGCACCAGCACGCCGAGCAGCCCGGCGGAGGCGGTCAGCGAGGCGACATAGCCCTTAGGATAGCCCCGCTTGATCATTTCCGGCGAGACGATGCCGCCGACCGCCGCGACAGTGGCGACCGAGGAGCCGGTGATGGCGCCCATCATCGCCGAGGCTGCGACGGTGATATAGCCGAAGGCGGCGCGGATACGGCGCAACAGCAGGTCGGCGAGCGCGATCAGCTCCGCCGCCATGCCGCTGCGGTTCATCAGCTCGCCGGTCAGCATGAACAGCGGGATCGCTACCAGCGGGTAGCTGGAGATTTCCTCGTAAGGGATGTTGCTCAGCCCGGCGATGGACAGACCGTAGCTGCCCATCTGCAGAAAGATCACGAGCCCGAAGGTGACGGCCAGCGGCGCACCGAGCATCAGGAACAGGGCCATGAGGCCGAAGGTCAGTGCCACGGATTCAACCCTCCCGGCTCGCGTCCCACCAGCGCCCGCCAGATGTCGAGCGCCGAGTGGAACGTCATCAGGGCAGCGCCGGCGAGCATGAAGCCGGCGGGAATGGCGACGGGCGTGCCGAGATCGATCAGCGTCTCGCCGGAGGCGCGGGCGTAGTCGAACAGGTCCCAAGCCAGGGCAATGAAGAACAGGCCGAACGCCAGGCACAGCACGGCGGCGATCGCGTCGAGCCCGCGGTGCAGCGGTCCCGGCGGCAGCATCTCGACGATGTCGGCGGTGAGGTGCTTGTGCAAATGGCTGCAAAGCGCCGCTCCGATGAAGGTGAGCGGCGACATGGCCACCATCGCCCATTCGCCAGTGTCGGAGAACGGCAGGTCGAAGGTGCGGATCGCCACCGAGGCGCCGACTGCGAGGATGGCAACGACCATCGCCGTGACGACAACAGCATTCTCCATCCGGGCCAGCACCCGCTCGACACACATCAGCGTGTCGAGCACCGCGTGCCGCCGGGGAGGGGCCTCGGCGGAGGCCGGTTCGTGACCGCCCATGGCGGCCGTCCCATCGCGGGCCATGGCCTCACTCGCCCCGCGCCGCGGCGATTTCCTTCTTCAGCTCGGCGATTCGGTCCGCGCCATAGATCGGCGTCAGCTTCTCCCAGCCGATCTGGCCGACCTTGGCGAATTCCGCCATCGCTTCCGGCGTGGGCGTGACGACCGCGACGCCGCCGGCCTTGATCTTGTCGAGGAAGGCGCTGGTGGCGGCGCGGTTGCGGGCGATGCCTTCGCGCGCGGCCTCCTGCGCGGCTTGCGTCACGATTTTGCGCTGGGCCTCGTCGAGCCCGTCCCAGAAGCGCTTACTGACCGTGATCGCGCCCATGGCATACACATGATTGGTCAGGGTCATGTATTTCTGGGCTTCGAACAGCCGGGAATTGTAGGTGATGCTGGCGCCATTGTCCTGGCCGTCGACCGTGCCTTGCTGGAGCGCGACGAACAGGTTCGGCATCGGCATGGTGACGGTCTGTGCGCCGGCGGCCTCGAAGAAGGAGCGGATCGAGGCCGAGCCCGGCACCCGCAGCTTGAGGCCCTTTAGGTCCTCAGCATTGTTCACGGGGCGATTGGAGTTGGTCACCGCGCGAAAGTCGAGCTCGAAATAGGCAAGCGCGACCATATTATGCTTGGCCAGCGTGCCGGTGAGCGTGCGCTGCAGGATGCCTTCAGAATTGTAGAAGATCTTGTCGACCTGAGCGTAGTCGGTCGCGATATAGGGAAGATAGTGGATATCGAGCAGCGGATCGAGGCCGGTCAGAGAGCCGATGTTCAGGAAGGCGAACTCGACCGCGCCGCGGCTGAGATCGCGCCCGAGCGCCTCGTCGCCGCCGAGCTGGCTGTTCGGAAACACCGTGATGTCGATCTTGCCGTCGGTGCGTTCCTTGACCAGGCGCGCAAAGATCTGGCTCGCCTCGTCGGCCGCATTGCCCTGGGCAAAAACGTGCCCGAGGCGCGCCTTGTCGGCGGAGGCCGCCTGCGGCAAGACAGCAAGCGTCACGGCTGCCAAAGCAGCCACGATAATGTTCTTCATGGTTTTCTCCCTAGAGATTTATTTGTTTTTGTTGTCGGTGCTGACTTTGCGTCAGCTTGAGTGGTCGATGACCACGGTTTTGGCGACCGTGTATTCCTTGAGGGCCTCGAAACCCTTCTCGCGGCCGTGGCCACTCTTGCGGAACCCGCCGAACGGCAATTCGACTCCGCCGCCGGCGCCATAGCCATTGATATAGATCTGGCCGGCGCGAATGCCCTTGGCCATGCGCATCTGGCGCCCGCCGTCGCGGGTCCACACGCCGGCGATGAGGCCGTAATCCGTGCCGTTAGCGATGCGCAGCACGTCGTCCTCATCGTCGAACGGGAGGGCGGCGAGCACCGGACCGAAAACCTCCTCGCGCGCCAGCTCATGCTCACGCGGCACCAGACCAAACAGCGTAGGCGGCACGAAATAGCCGGCCTTCGACGCGTCAGGATGGATCTTGCCCTGCGCCACCACCTCGACCTTGTCGCTGGCGGCACGGTCGAGGAAAGCCATGACGCGGTCGCGTTGCACCTGATTGATCACCGGGCCGCATTCGAAATCCTGTTCGGGAAAGCCCACGCGGACCGTGGCCATGCGCTCCGCGAGTTTCCGCATGAAGGGCTCATAAATGGCGCGCTCGATCAGCACGCGTGAGCCGGCGGAACAGGTCTGGCCGGCATTCTGCACGATGGCACCGATAATAACCTCGCACGCCTTGTCCTGATCGGCATCGGCGAACACGATCTGCGGCGACTTGCCGCCGAGTTCGAGAACGCAGGGAACATGGTTCTTCGCGGCGGCGGTCTGCACCAGCGTACCGACCTCCGGTGAGCCGGTGAAGGACAGGAAGTCGATCCCGGGATGGCTCGAAAGGGCGGCGCCGGCCTCGTCGCCGAGCCCGGTCACCACGTTGATGACCCCGGCCGGGAAGCCGACCTCCTCGGCCAGTTCGGTGAAGCGCAGGCAGGAGAGCGAGGCTTCTTCCGCCGGCTTCAGTATCGCGGTGTTGCCGGCCGCCAGCGCTGCGCCAAGGGTGCGCCCGAACATCGAGGCCGGGTAGTTCCAAGGAATGATATGGCCGGTGACACCCCGTGGCTCGCGCAACACGATGACCTGATAGCCCGGCAGGAAGGGGATGGTGTCGCCGTGAATTTTGTCGGCGGCGCCGCCGTAATATTCGAAATAGCGTGCGGTCACGCGAATGTCGTTACGTGCCAGCTTCATCGGCTTGCCGGTGTCGGCGGCTTCGAGTTGAGCGAGTTCCTCGAGACGATCGAGGATAAGAAGGCCGAGCCGGCTGAGCAGGCGGCCGCGCTCCAGAGCCGCCATGGAGCTCCACACGGTTTCGAAGGCATGGCGGGCGGCCGTCACCGCGCGATCGATATCGGCAGCGCCGCCGGCGGCGATCCGGCCGATGTCCTCGCCCGTGCTGGGGTTGACCACCGGCAGAAGTGTCCCCGACGCGGCCTCCACCCAGTGGCCATCGATGAACAGCTGATCCCGACCCATACGCATCCTCCCAGACCTTGTTTTTAAGATTGGCGCGATGCTTCTACGGCCGGGCGCGTTAGACAACTCTGAAAACTCGTAAGCCCCGTTAGGCACAGCCTAAGGCATAGCTTGTGGTTCTACAGCCCCGGTGCAGTTCCGGGCAACTCTCACCAGAAGCTGACGTTGTGAGAGACCCCCGAGATGTGGCGGCCGATCTGCTTTTCCAGTACGGGCTGGAAGGAATAGAACCTAACGGATGCGCCAGAAGCAGAAGTTGGCTGCGACGACGAGTGGCGCGTTTGGGGCCGTCAGCGGTCTGGCCGGTGTTGGCTGCTGCTATGTAATAGCTGCCGTTGGGCTACTTTCTTCATATCCGCCGTTCATGGCGTGAGTTGCAACGACCTGAAAGCTGCCACCCAACGGTTCTCAGTTGAGACGGCATTCCATGGAAAAAACGTGACAAGGACCGTCTGCGCAGCCTTGGGCAGCAGAGCAGGGCCAGGGTTCGGTGCATGCTCCGCGAGAGGCCTCTCCCCGTGGCGATCATCATTCACGGAAGGCTATATCGCCTGATCGGAGGTCGCGCGGCAGATGCTGTCATCAAGACGCACGCGGGGCTGCTAGACGATGCCCGAACGCCACCGCGATGGCGGCGAGCATCATGGCGCCAGCCAGCAGGAAAGTCTGCCGTATGCCCGAGGCGAGGGCCACGGGCGTCGCGCGGACGAAGTCCTCCGTCCCCACGCCGAAGGCGAAGACGGCGCCCATGGCGGACGCACCGGCCATCAGGCCGATATTGCGTGACAGGCCGAGCAATCCGGAGACGGCGCCGCGCCGGTCTTGGGAGATGTCGGCCAGCGCGGCGGTGTTGTTGGCGGCCTGGAACAGCTGATAGCCGGGCGTCAGCACGATGATAGAGAGTACATAGCCCGCAACGCCGATCCCGTTCGGCAGAAACGCCAGGAGAAGCGCGCCTGTCGCCAGCAGGACCAAGCTGATGGCCAGCATGCGGGTACTCCCCCAAGCATCGACCAGCCGCCCGGACGGGACGCCGCTGAAGATGGAGATCACGGGGCCGACCGCCATGACGAAGCCGACCTGCCGCGCCGTCAGACCAAGCCCGCCGCTGAGATAGAAGGGCCCGACCACCAGCGTCGCCATCATGACGGCGGCAACGACGATGTTCACCAGAAGGTTGGGCGCGAGGCTCCGGTTTATGACGGAGCGCAGGCGAACGGTCGGTGCCTTTTCCTTCACGGGCTCGGCCGGGAGCATGGTGATCGCCAGTATCAGGGCCAGAGCCGCCAATGGCACCTGAACCCAGAAAATGCCCCGCCATCCGGTGACCGGGATCAGCAGCCCACCGAGCGGGGGGCCAAGCGCGGTGCCGAGCGCCGACACCGTGCCGAGCAGGCCCATGGCCCGCCCGACGCGCGCCTCGCTGGCAGTCTGGCGCATCAGCGCCATGGCGAGCGTCATCAGGAATGCGGCCCCGACGCCTTGAAGCACCCGAGCCCCGATGAGCAGCCACAGATTCGGCGCGACGGCGCACAGCAGCGAGGCGACGGCGAACAGGGCGAGGCCGGCCACCAGCATGGGCTTGAGGCCGCAACGGTCGCCGAGACGGCCGGCGATCAGCACGCAGGCCGTCAGGGCCGCGAGATAGGCGACCACCACCGCCTGTACCTGTGCGAAGGGGGCTGAGAAGGCCTCGGCAAGCGCCGGCAAGGCGATATTGGCGATGCTCGTGCCGAGGGCGGCCAGCAGCATTGCCAGCGCCAGTGTGATCGCGACGCTCGTTTGCGCCTTCTCCGCTACGCCCGAACTCAACCGTTCCATCGTCTCGACCTCTTGCTTCCGTATCCGTTGGGGAGCAGGCTGCCACCTCAAGTCGACTTGAGGTCAAGCATGAAGTTTCTGGATATTGGAGAGGTCGCGGAGAAGAGCGGAAACAAGCCTTCGACGCTGCGCTATTATGAGGAAGCCGGGCTTATTTCCTCGGTCACCCGGCATGGATTGCGCCGACAGTTTCCACCCGAGGTGCTGTTGCAGCTCAAGCTGATCGCGATGGGCAAATCGGCCGGCTTCTCGCTCACCGAGATCGCGGGGATGTTCGGCAGGAACGGTATGCAGGATCTGCCGCGGGCGGCACTACACGCGAGGGCGGACGAGATTGACCGGAAAATCCGCGAGCTGACGGCGCTGCGCGACACCCTTCGCCATGTCGCCGATTGCCCGGCGCCCTCTCACATGGAATGCCCGACATTTCGCCGGCTGGTAGACATGGCGGGCAGACGCAAAGGAAAGCCCGCGAAAGGAAGTCGCTCGAAGTCAGGCACCCCACGCGCATAGAGTGTTTGCGAGCGCCGGCGGGGGTTAGCGAGCCGTGTCGCGCTTGGAGCAGACATTCCGAACGGCACCACGGCACGTCGGCTGTGGGGTTGCTTCAGGGTAGGCCCAGCCCCGAACGGATGCGTTGCGATGCCGCCTTGGCATGGCGCATCGACTCGGCCATGGTCCGCTCATGAAGGCCGCAGACCGAACCACCGGCATCGCGCTTCCGCGTTTCTGACGTGAGAAGCTGGGACGGGCGATCCTGTCGATCGCCTGTCGGCGTTCGCCTGTACGACAGCGGGCGAACCGGCGCCGCACGCGCGGCTTGCGAACCTTCGGATTCTCTCATGCACAACGTCTTCGAGAGCCCTTTCAAGGGCATCACCCTTGATCGCCTCGTCACCCATCCCAACATCCGGGTCGGGCGCTACAGCTACTATTCCGGCTATTATCACGGGCATGGCTTCGACGACTGCGCCCGCTTCCTGCTGCCGGACGAGGGCGCCGACAAGCTCATCATCGGATCGTTCTGTTCGATCGGCTCGGGCGCCGCCTTCATCATGGCCGGGAACCAGGGCCATCGCAGCGACTGGATCAGCACCTTTCCGTTCTTCTGGATGTCGGACGTGCCGGCCTTCGCCGGGGCGGAAAATGGATACAAACCGGCGGGCGACACGGTGATCGGCAACGATGTCTGGATAGGCTCCGAGGCGGTCGTCATGCCGGGCGTCACCATCGGGGACGGCGCAATCATCGGCACGCGCGCGCTGGTGACGAAGGATGTGGAGCCCTACGCCATCGTCGGCGGTAACCCCGCCAGGATCATCCGGAAGCGGTTCGACGACTCTGCCATCGCCAAACTTCTGGAGCTTCGCTGGTGGGACTGGAGCGACGAGAAACTGCGGGATGCCATGCCCCTTCTTACCAGCGGGGATGTTCCGGCCCTTCATCGCCGTTGGAGAAGAGCAAATGCCCGCGCGACTTGATCACTGCGGTCGAACGGGCGCGCCGCAGCAGCCTTCCCATCGAGCCGTACCGGCGCCGGCCTTGCGGGCGTCCGGGCGCGGGCGGACCCAGTGCGACCGCCGGTGTCAGGCCCGCTAGAGGCCCGGATCGTCCCGCGCCGGGCATCGTCATTTATGCTCCGTGCCGCGGACCTCTCCGCAGCCACGGCACGGGGCGCAAAGGCCCCTGTCACGAACCGGCGGGTGGTTTTGCACCCAGCCCCTGGAACTGCATCACGATCAGCCCGAGAAAGACCAGACCGAGACCGACCAGACGTGAGGGTGACAACGGCTTTCGAGGCAGCCCCACCAGGCCCCACTGGTCGATGACGATCGAGGCAAGCATCTGCCCGGCGATCGCCGCGACGACGAAGCCGGCAGCGCCGAGTTTCGGCGCGAGCAAAAGCGCGCCGGTGATGTAGACCACCCCGACAAGGCCGCCGATCCATATCCAGCGGGGCGCCTGCGCCAGATGCGACAGGCTCGGCGTCCCCGTCTTCGCCAGCACCATGACAGGCAGGATGCAGGCGAAGCTGACACAAAGCGAGATGAGCGTGCCCCAGAGGGGGTGGCCGAGCGCTCGTCCGAGCGCGGCATTGGCGCCCGCTTGAAACGGAACGACGGCTCCGGCGATGACAGCAGCGAGGGTGAGAAGCACGGCGTTGGTTGGCATGGCGGACCTCCGATGCCCACCCTCATCCCCTATCGGCTTGGCCGATGGAAATTCCGATGTATCATTCTCGTTATGCACGACACGAATACACTTCGGGGCGTTGATCTCAATCTCCTTGTCATCCTCGACGCCCTTCTCATCGAACGGCACGTGTCGCGGACGGCGGCGCGGCTGAACATGAGCCAGCCGGCCGTCAGCCATGCCCTGGGGCGTTTGCGCCATCTCTTCGATGATCCTCTCCTGATCCGCCGCGACGGCCGCCTGGTGCCGAGCGCAAAGGCACTGGAGATCGCTCCTGCGCTGACCGATGCCTTGCGACAGGTGCGGGACGTTCTGGGGCCGAGAGGCTTCGACCCAGCGGGAGAGAAACGGACGTTTCGCCTTGCGATGTCAGACTATGGTTCCGCCGTCCTTCTCCCCGGCCTTGTGAGGAAGCTACAGCTTGAAGCCCCCGGGATCGATCTGACGATCACCCAATCGGGCCGTGAAGCTATGCTGGGCCGGGTGCTGGAGGGAGACTGCGATCTGGCACTGGGCGTCTTTCCCGATCTGCCTGCCCGGGTGGAGGCGCAGGTGCTCTTCGTCGAGCGCTTCGCCTGCCTTGCGGACCGGGAAACACTTGGGGGCCGCGATCATCTGGACATTGCTGCCTATCTACGCAGGCCTCATATGCTCGTTGCCATGGAGGACGGCTCTACCGAGATCGAGGCAGCCCTAGGCGCGACCGGCCATGTGCGCCGTATTGCCGTCACGCTGCCGCACTGGGGGACGGCACCGCGGCTGATCGTCGGGACCGACCTCCTTCTCACCGTCGCGCGCAGGACGCTGGCGCCCCAGCAGCACGATCCGGCCTTCGCCGTCTTCGAGCCGCCTTTTCCGATCCCGCCCTTCCGCTTTGTTCAGGTCTGGCATGAACGACGCAGCGGTGATCCCGCGCATCTCTGGCTGCGCACGGCCCTTGCCCAGGTTTCCGTGGCACTTGACGAGGACTAGCGGTTGCGACCGACCGAAGGAAGTTCAGCGTGGCGACCAAGGAGGTCTGAGAGCTCTGCTATCGTGCCGTTTGATTCCCCCGCTGCGGATTTCGCATCCACCTAGCGGTATTGTTTCGACCTGGACGATTATCTCTCCTGAGAGCGGCCGATGAGAAGGGCTGCAAGCGCTGCACAGGAGACCGATGCTGCAAATCCTGCTAGGGGCGCGAGGCCCAGCGCCAGATGAGGTGCCAAGACCGCTGTCCCAAGGGCTGCCGCCATGAGCACAAGAAGGACGACGAGCGCTGCGGCCCGACCATCGTCTCCATCCGCAGCAACGATCGCCCGGTGAAAGCCTATTGGACCCCGTAGGCCGAAGCCGAGGCCATTGAGGGCAAAGAGCGGCAGGATGACTTCAATGCTGCCGTAGCCCGAAACGGCAGACAGGAAAATCAATCCGAAGGTAGCGGCTAGGAGGCCTGTGCCCAGCCAGAGCAGTTTCGGCGCGCCAATACGCTCGGCGATGATAGACGACAAAAGGCTCCCGGCAATGAAGGTTGCAACGCCTACCAGTTGGAGGGCAATGAACGCCTCCATTCCGAAGCCCTGCTCGACGAATACGGCCGGAGCGCCAAAGACGAAGATAAGGATACTTGCCAGCGAGAGGGATTGGCTGATCCAGTATCGCAAGAACAGAGGCTTTCGCGCCAAGGACATGTAACTGCCCTTGGCGAAGCTGCGCTTCCCGGAAAATGGACGCAGCAGCACGTGTGATGCCACCGCGCAGCCCAACCCAGTTCCAGCCAAGACCCAGAAGGACAGGCGCCAATCGCCCAGCCCGAAAAGATACAATCCCGCGATCGGCGCCAGCGCGGGCGCAAGGGACTCCGCAGAACCGAGCCACCCCATGGCTTTGGGCGCATGCTCGTCTCCAAATATGCAGCGTACAATGCCGGGCGCGAACACGGCTGGGGCGGCTCCGAGTGCTCCTTGGATAAAGCGCCAAGCGACCAAAGTGTCCAATTGGGAGACCGTTGCCGCGATGGCGGACACCAGAGCGAAGAGGACGAGCGACAACGTCAACAGCCTCACGCGATCGATCCTGGCCCCGAGTTCGCCAAAGGCGAGGAGGCCCAGGGCTGTGCCGAGCGAATAAGCTGCGAGGACCAGTTGCGCGCGAGCTGTATCGCCGCCAAGCCTTTCCGGCAGCAACGGAACCGCTGGCAACACCAAGTCCACGCCCGCTATCCCGATGATGGTTGAAGCGGCGACGACAAGAAACAGCGGCATGCGTGAAGGTGCAGACATGCCTGGCATGTGCCCGTCTGAGCAATGCAAGACAAGGGCTCCAGGGCTGCGGAATATTTTATGCGGGAAGTGACGTGGTCAGTCGAACGGCCCGGCCGTCGGCAAGGAGCAGCCTTTCCCAACGAACCATGCCGGCAGAGATCGGCACCTCGGGATCGCAGTTCGCGCCTGTCGCGAATTCCATCTCCGCAGCAACGTCATCGAACCATCCGATCGAGTTCAGGCTGCGCTCTGCCGCCTCAATCTCTGGGGATGCATAGAGCAGGAGCGATTTGCCCAGTGCCTCGGGTGGATCGAGTTGCCATTCCGACCAACGTGCGGGAGAAGCCGCGAGTAAATGATGAGTTCGGTCGTCAATCAGGTGCACTCGGCTGGTCGACGAATTGATGAGCCTGGCCAATATCCTGTCAGCAGACTGGCTCGGGCGCAGCAGGTGTTGTTCGAGCTTTCCGATCTGCTGGCCTGTCGGCTGGAGCAGGCCGCGTTCAAGGCGAGACAAAGTCGGCTGACTAATATCGAGAAGCTCGGCCAAGTGCTCCTGCTTCATCCCCCGGAGTGTTCTGAGACGACGTATCCAGGCCCCCGAACGCATCTCACAAATCTCCAGATCGAACCCGGCGCAACAACCGCCTCAAGGATGATGCTTGTGAAGCTATTGGATGTTCGAGCTTGGACTGTAGAGTTGAGACGGACGGCTAAGCAAGGTCCGCTTCCAAGGGTGCAGAACCACCTGCAGCTGGCGCAATGTACCTACGCACCGTATTTCGCTGATGCAGCCGTTACCAGATAATGACCGGCGTGGCGGGCCTTCCTGACGGACGGCTTGGGGGCCGTATTCAGACTGTCCGCTTTTTGACGCAGGCTGTCGGAAGCAGACGTCAGGTGACGCATATCGAGCGGGGCGAGCCCTCATATTTCTTCTTCCAGTTGAAGGAGGCGGGCTGGGAGATCCCAGCCAGCCGTAAGATATCTGCGACCGGCACGCCGTCCGCTACCTGCTTCAGGATGAACGCCTTGTGCACGTCCGAAAACTTCGATGCCTTCATCGTCTTCCGCTCCTCCCCGCCAGGGAATTGTGGCGCGGGAAACTCTAGCTTCGAACGGTACATTTTCAGCGATCAGATCAGTTCCGACCGTTATTCAAAGTCGGTCCGCTCGGACGTCGGCTCCAAGCCGTTGATCAGCTGATGTCTGGACAAGGGCACGTCCTGCGCCTTGACCGCATGCCCGTGGTATGTACATTGGTCTGACCACGGACAAGCTAAAGCGATGACCGAGACTTTTGAAATCACCCGAGTTGACGAGCAGGGCGGCAAGGGCTTCGAGAAGGTGTTCGCCTTTCTGCGCGAGCGCCTTCTTGCCGGGGCGCTGAAGCCGGGTGATCGGCTCATCCCCGAGCGAGAGCTCGCCGCACAACTCGGCGTCAGCCGGCCTATCCTGCGGGAGGCGCTGCGGGCGCTCACCGTGCTCGGGATCGTGGAGATCCGCGACCGCGTCGGAACCATTGTCCGGCGGCCGGATATTTCCGTGCTGAACGACTTCTTCACCTTCGCACTGGCGCACCGCGCCGACCTGATGGACGACATCGTCCAGGCGCGTGTGGCGGTCGAGTGCCAGTCCATCCGTCTCGCGGCGGAGCGGGCGAGCGTGAGCGACCTGGAGCGCCTTCAGGCAGCGCTGCGCCGGATCGAGGCGACGATCGACGATGCCGATCTTGGTGCCCTTGCCGACTACGACTTCCATCATGCCATCGTGCAGGCGAGCGGCTCCGAGACCCTGCGCGTGCTCTACGATTCCATGTCGGCGGTGTTGATGCGCTCGCATGTCGATCGCCGGCACCTCGTGCGCATCTTCGACATGCGGACCTACCTGATCGAGGACCACAAGCGGGTCTTCGACGCCATCGTCAGTGGCGACCCGGAAATTGCCGACCGTTCGCTGCGCGAACACTTCGCCATCGGCGACGAGTTCCGCCGCAAGCTGGCCATCGAGGGAGGGCGGCGGGCCGGCACGCCCGACTGATCAGCGCCACAACAAAAAGCAGGACGCTATGGGACGGAAACACCAAGGAAACGTCGGCTTCATCGGCCTCGGCACGATGGGGCGCGAGATGGCACGCAATCTTCTTGAAGCCGGTTTCACCGTGCATGTCTTCGATGTCGTGCCGGCGGCGATCGATGCGCTGGTGGCGCTCGGCGCGACGGCGGCGGACAGTCCGGCGGGCGCGGCGCGCGATGCGGATATCGCCATCACCATGCTGCCCGACACGCCGCAGGTCGAGGATGTGGTGCTCGGTCCGGCAGGATTTCTCGCCAATCCGCCGCGCGGACGGCTGGTCGTGGACATGAGCACCATCTCGCCCGTCGCGGTGCAGAAGATGGCCGCCACGCTGCAAGCGGCCGGCATCCAGCTGCTGGACGCCCCGGTTTCCGGTGGCCCGGTCGGCGCGAAGAACGCGACGCTTTCCATCATGGCGGGCGGCGAGGCCGAGGCCTTCTCACGCGCGCGCCCCTTCTTCGAGGCGATGGGAACCACGATCCATCATGTGGGCGCGTCCGGGGCCGGGCAGGCGGTAAAGCTGTGCAACCAGCTCATCTGCGGCATCAATATTCAGGCGATTTGCGAAGCGCTGGCGCTGGGCCGCGCCCTGGGAGTGGAGCTGGGCCAGCTCCGGCAGGTGCTGCTTGGCGGCTCGGCCGCCTCATGGATGCTCGACAAGCTGGGCCCGGCCATGATCGCCGGCGACGACAGCGCGGGCTTCCGTATCGACCTGATGCTGAAGGATCTCCGGCTGGTGCAGGAACAGGCGCTCGCCCTGTCCGTGCCGCTTCCGGGAACGGCGCTGGTCACCAGCCAGTATCTCGACGCCCGCGCGCATGGCGAGGGGGGCAACGGCAATCAGGCGCTGTTCCGCGTCTATGACCGCATGGCCAATCAGCCGCGTTCGTCCAGCGACGCCTGATTTCCCTTGCCAATTGTTCTCGACAGGTAGGTGGAGCCCCACGATGGGTCTCGTACTTGATTTCTCGGTGGTGGTGGAGCGCTGGCACGCGCTTCTCGACGGCGCCGCGCTGACGCTCCAGCTGGCCTTCATCGCCGTCATCTGCGGTGCGGTCATCGGCATTTTCGGGGCGATCGGCCGGCGGAGCGGCAACGTCTTCGTCGAACGTCTCTGGGGGGCCTATGTCGAGGCCATTCGCAACACACCGCTGCTCGTCCAGATCTTCCTCGTCTATTTCGGCCTGTCGAGCCTCGGCCTGCAGTTCTCCGCCTTCACCGTTGCCGCCGTGGCACTGACCATCAATGTCGGCGCCTACACAACCGAGATCATGCGGGCCGGCTTCGACTCCATCCACAGGGGCCAGATCGAGGCGGCGGAGGGGCTCGGCCTGTCGAAAGCGCAAATCTACTGGCACGTGATCATCTGGCCGGGCATCGAGCGGGTGTATCCTGCCCTCACCAGCCAGTTCGTCCTGCTCATGCTGGCCTCGTCCGTCACCTCGCAGATTTCGGCGGAGGAACTGACCGCCGTCGCCAACTATATCCAGTCCGAGACCTACCGTTCGTTCGAGACCTATATCGTCGTCGCGCTGATCTATGTCGCGCTGTCTTTCATCATGCGCTTCGGCTTCTGGCTTCTCGGGCTGGCCCTGTTCCCCCGCCGCCGCCGTCTCGGCACTCCGTTGTGAGGAGAGGGTCATGGGTGGCGCACTGAACATCAACCATCTTCTCTTCCTCGGCCACGGAGCCCTTTGGACCATCGGCCTGTCTGCCATCGCGCTGATCGGGGGCGGCGCGTTCGGGCTTCTCGTGGCGCTGGGACGCGTCTCCTCCAGCCGGGTCCTGCGCCTGCTGGCGGCGACCTATGTGCAGCTGATCCAGGGCACGCCGCTGCTCGTGATCATGTTTCTCTCTTTCTTCGGGCTTGCGGCGATCGGCTTCAACATCTCGCCGCTCCTCGCCGCCGGGGCGTCGATGACCATCTTCGTCGCCGCCTATCTCGGCGAGATCTGGCGGGGCTGCATCGAAGCGGTTCCCAAGCCGCAGTGGGAGGCCGCCGAAGGGCTCGCTTTGTCGCGCACGCAGCGCATGGTCAAGGTCGTTCTCCCGCAGGCGATCCGCATCGCCACCCCGCCGACGGTGGGGTTCATGGTGCAGATCATCAAGAATACCTCCCTCGCCTCGGTGGTCGGTTTCGTCGAACTGACGCGTTCCGGCCAGATTATCAACAATTCTCTGTTCGAGCCCTTCCTCATCTACTCGATCATCGCGCTCGTTTACTTCTCGCTCTGCTATCCGCTCTCGCGCCTCAGTCGGAGGCTTGAGCGCACGGCCCTCCAGAAGAAGCCGTCTCTCGCGTGACGGCCCGAGGGAAAGCCAGGGAAAACGCCCATGAATGCCCATCAGACCGCGCCCATCTCCGCATCCGCCGCCCCCGTCGTGTCGCTGCGCAATGTCCATAAGAGCTTCGGTTCGCTCAAAGTTCTGGACGGCGTGAGCTTCGAGGTCGGGCGCGGCGAGGTGACCGTGCTCATCGGCCGCTCCGGTTCCGGCAAGAGCACGGCCCTTCGCTGCATCGATCGCTTCGAGAGCATCGATGACGGCCAGATCGAGGTGTGCGGCCGTCGGGTCGACGATGCGGGACTGGACCTGCGTGCCTTGCGCCAGGACGTCGGCATCGTGTTCCAAAGCTACAATCTGTTTCCCCACCTCACCATTGAAGAAAACATCACCCTTGCGCCCCATGCGGTGAAGAAGGTGCCCAAGGCCGAGGCGCGCGCGCTGGCCGCGAAGGTTCTTGCGCAGGTGGGGCTGGAGGAGAAGCTGCACGCCTATCCCGAGCAGCTCTCCGGCGGCCAGCAGCAGCGCGCCGCCATCGCCCGCTCGCTCGCCATGCAGCCCAAGGTGATGCTGTTCGACGAGGTCACCTCGGCGCTCGACCCGGAACTCACCGGCGAGGTTCTCAAGGTCATCGAGGCGCTTGCCGCCGACGGCATGACCATGGTGATGGTCACCCATGAGATGAGCTTTGCGCGCGGCATCGCCGATCAGGTGGTGTTCATGCACAAGGGCAAGGTCCACGAGGCGGGACCGGCCGACATCCTCTCGAAACCCTCCACTCCCGAACTCGCGCAGTTCGTCGGCACGGGGTTCTGAGGCGTTCGACACAACCAAAATCAAGGGAGAGACGCATGCTCAAGCAAACGATGTTCGCCGCCGCCCTCGCGGCGACCTGCCTGTTCGGCGGCGCCGCCGCTCACGCCGATCTGCTCGACAACATCATGGCCGCCAAGAAGATCCGGATCTCGACGGACATGGCCATTCCGCCTTCTGGCATGATGGACGCCAACATGAAGCCCACCGGCTCCGACGTGGAGACCGCCGAGCTTCTCGCCAAGGATCTCGGCCTGGAGATCGAGTGGGTGCAGACGACCGGTGCGACCCGCATCCCCAACCTTCAGACCAACAAGGCCGATGTGGTGATCTCCACCCTCTCGGTGACGCCGGAGCGCGCGAAGGTCATCGACTTCACCGAGCCTTACGCCGCTCTGGAATCGGTCGTGGGCGGCCTCAAGACGATCGAGGTTAAGGACTGGGCCGATCTCAAGGGCAAGAAGATCGCGGTCTCACGCGGCACCACGCAGGACACCGCCCTGAGCAACCGCGCCAAGGATGGCGGCGGTTTCGAGGTCGCGCGCTATGACGACGACGCCACCATGGTGACGGCGGCGGTGACCGGCCAGGCCGATTTTGTCGCCACCTCGGCGACCATCGTGAACCAGATCGGCGTGAAGAATCCCGCCCGGGCATTCGAGCCCAAGGTGCTCATCACCACCTTCAACCTCGCCATGGGCGTGAAGAAGGGCGAGCCGCGCCTCGTCGCCAAGCTCAATGAATGGATCGCCGCCAACATCGCCAATGGCAAGCTGAACGCAATCTACAAGAAGTACCACGGCACCGACCTGCCGGAGAACATGCGCGGCGCTAGCTGAGCCGTTCGCACATGGCGGCGCCCCACCGCGGGCGCCGCACCCCCTCATCAGAAGGAAGACATCATGCGCCTTGTCATTGGTTCCGATCACGCCGGCTGGATGCTGAAGGGCGCCGTCATCGACCATATTCGCAGCCTTGGACACGAGGTGATCGACGTCGGTTCCTATGACGACAAGCCGGTCGATTTTCCCGATATCGCCCGCCAAGTCGCGGCGAAGGTCACGTCCGGCGAAGCGGAGCGCGGCATCATGGTCTGCGGTACCGGCGTCGGTGCCTCCATTGCGGCCAACAAGATGAAGGGCATCCGTGCCGCTGTCTGCCACGACATCTACTCCGCGCATCAGTCGGTGGAGCATGACGACGTCAATGTCATGTGCATCGGCGCGCAGATCATCGGCCCGTGGCTGGCACAGGATCTGGTGACCTCCTATCTCGCGGCCGAGTTCTCGACGGATGAGGATTTCCGCCGTCGGGTCGAGAAGCTGCAACAGATGGACGCGGAAGGCTGACGCTTATGAGCGCCGCGCGGAGGAGCAGAACGTGATCCTTGTCTTCGGCTCGATCAATATGGATCTCGTCGCCTCCGTTCGGACGATTCCCCGGCCCGGCGAAACTGTTCTTTCTCCGGGCTACCGCACGCTGTTCGGCGGCAAGGGAGCGAACCAGGCCGTCGCCGCCGCCCGGATGGGGGGCCACGTGACGATGATCGGTCGCATCGGCCGGGATTCGTTCGGCGAGGCCTGCCGCGCCAACCTCGCCGCCAACGGGGTAAGTGTCGAACATCTCGCAATGTCCGACGCGCCGACCGGATGCGCCTTCATCACGGTCGATGAGGCGGGCGAAAACGCCATCACCGTCGCCATCGGAGCCAATCGCACGCTGGAAGCCCACGATCTGCCGGCTGGCCTTCTCGGGCCGGAGACGGTCGCAGTGATGCAGATGGAGGTGCCGCTCGCGGCCAGCCTTGCGGCTGCGCGGCGGGTGAAGAGCGCCGGCGGCCAGGTGATCTGGAACCTCGCACCGACGCCCGCGCGACTGGAGCGGGCGGAACTGCGGGACCTTCTGGCGACAACCGACGTGCTGGTGGTCAATGAAATCGAGGCGGCGATGGCGGCCGCTGTTTTGGACGGTGCCACGGACTTCAAGACCGCCGCGCAACTTCTCGCGGCCCAAGGCGGCCTGGCCTGCGTAGTGACGGCGGGCGGTGCGGGCGCTTTCGTCGCCACCCCGCCAGCGGCGCTGCGTCACGTGCCGGCGGTTCCTGTGACCCCGGTGGACACGACGGGAGCCGGGGATACCTTCGTCGGTGTTCTCGCTGGCGAACTGGCCGTGCGGGTGGAACTCGAAATGGCTCTGACGCAGGCCTGTGCCGCCGCCTCCATGGCATGCCTTTCGGCCGGCGCGCAGGACGGCATGCCGACCCGCGCCGCGCTCAAGACTTGGCTGGATGGTCGCCCGTTGACCGCGAGCTAAAATCGAGGCGGCGCTTCAATTTCTTTATGCAACAATGACCGTGATGTTGCGGCGATCTGTTCAATTCCCGTTGGCTACCTTGGTCGTTGTGATGCAACAAGCTGTTCGGCTTAGTCCGCGCCGAAGCGCTACGACGAGGGCATCGGTGCGGTTTAGCCCTTCATCCCCGAGCTGAAGGGGGCAACGGCGCAATCCGGGGCCGTGAGCGGACTGGCCGGTCTTAGCTTCCTTCTGTGCAGATGGCCGCCGTTCCGCTGCCGGGCCGCAGTACGGACGCTCAGGCACGCTCCGGAAAATGTCTGCTGCAGGCGATCCTCGCCCAACGGGTTTGCCGCCGATCACGGCTCCCAAATAGGCGGGCAGCCAATAGAAGCACGCAATGCCTCGGCGAAGGCTCGCACCTTTGCACTCGGCTGTGGCAGGGCACGCAACAGATAGATTCCTGACGAGTCCTCGTTCCATGGCTCGCCGCCGATTCCTAACCGCGCCAGCTTTCCCGCCCTGACATCCGGTCCGACAACCCAGCTCGATAGGAACGCAACACCCAAGCCTTCCGCAGCCGCCGCGCGCAGGGCTTCGAAATCATCCGAGCGGAAGGCCACGACGCCGGTGCCGGCATGGCCCGCAGGGCAACCGAGCACGTCGCGCCATCCGAGAAGATCGGCGCCATGCAGCTTGTCGAGCAGTCGATGCGATGACAGGTCCGCCGCGCTGTCAGGCGTACCGGCCCGCGCGAGATAAGCCGGGCTCGCCACCAGCAGCCGCGCGAAGGGCGCCAGTTTGGTGGCGATCAGCGTACTATCGGCAAGTGCGCCCATGCGGATGACCACATCAAGCCGCTCGGCCACGGGATCGGCGAGCCGCTCGGTCAGGTCGAGTTCGACATGCAGAGCCGGGTGCTCGGCCTGTAGCGCCGCGACGACGGGCAGGACATAGCGCTTGCCAAAGGTGGGGAAGCAGGCGATCCGCAATCTGCCGGAGACGGAGCCGTCGAAGGCGGCAATCTCGGCATGGGTGTCGGCCAGTTCGTCGAGATGGCGCTGCGCTCGCTCGTGCAGGCGCTGACCGGCATCGGTAAGCGTGAGTGCCCGTGTCGAGCGGACAAAAAGCGCGACGCCGAGATCCTCCTCCAGCGCATCGATCTGGCGCACCACAGCCGAGGGCGTCACTGCGCGCCGGCGCGCGGCCCCGGAAAAGCTGCCCGCCCGGACGACATCGACGAAGGTGGCGAGATATTCGGCGAAATGAGGTCTCATCTTTGCGATCCGGGCAAAGCCGTTTGCAGCAGGCTCCGGCTTATCGCCGACACCGGACACTCGCATATTCCCGGCGATGACGCAGCGGCGGCCCCGCCTTGCCCCACCGCAATCGCTCGGGGCAAAGCGGCGCGGCGTTCCATCTCGCAAATTCCGGCGGCGACCATGGAATCTCGAAACAACCGCGGCCCGGAGCCCGCGCATAACCGTGCTCGCAAGAGCTTTCCGCCCTTGCGGCGGCGACTGTGACGACCGCCGACGCCTGTGAAACGGCTCCATCGAGAAGGCAATGACATGAAGATTCTCACCGACAAGATCCTTTCGCAGTCGGCCTATACGGCGGACATCGACGTTCCCTTCGAGAAGGTCGACATCGCCGAATGGTTGTTCAGCCTGCCGGAGGCCGAGTATCTGCGCTGCTGCCCGCCCGACCATATTGGTTCCGGCGTCACGACGACCGATGACGGCCGCCGCATGGTCATCAATGTCGAGATGATCGGCACCGGGCTGGTTATCCAGCACTATGTCGCCGAGGAAGCCACGGCCGGCTATTGCCGCATGAATTCGATCTCCGACGTGTTCACGCCCGTCGGCCGGACGCAGGTCAATGTGATTTGGGAGTTGATCGCCGAGTCCATCGAGGGCGGGCGCACCCGCTACACCAACCGCGTCACCTCGCACCCCACCGACGTTTTCATGGACTTCCTCGCCGCGCACGGCCAGACCTTCGAGCAGGCGGCCGTCGCCCGGCAGGAAGCCGGTGGCGACCACAACCGTCGTGAGACGCCGCTCTTCGCGGCCAGCATCGCTCGCCGGGCGGTCGCCAAGGCCGCCGGAAAGTGAAGGCGGTCGTCTATGATGACTTCGGCAAGGCGGACGTTCTCCGCCTTGCGGAGGTGCCGATGCCGGAGGTCCGTCCCGGCGATCTTCTCGTCAAGGTGCACGCGGCCGGCGTCAACCGCGCCGATCTGCTGCAACGGCAGGGCTATTACGGCCGTCAGAGCTATGGCGAGAGCGACCTGCTCGGGCTGGAGGTGGCTGGCGAGGTCGTTGCCGTCGGCAGCGAGGTCACCGACATCGGGCCGGGCGAGCGCGTGATGGGAATCGTCGGCGGCGGTGCTTATGCCGAGTTCGCCCGGGTCGACCGCGGCATGGCGGTGCGCATCCCCGAAAACCTCGATTTCGTCGAGGCAGCGGCGGTCATGGAATCCTTCGTCACCGCATGGGAAGCTGCCGTGCATTTGGGTGGTGCTGGTGCAGGTGAGGCCGTGCTCATCCATGCGGCGGCCGGTGGTGTCGGCTCGGCCGGTGTCGAGATTGCCCACGCCCTCGGCGCCCGCGTCTTCGCCACGGCAAATGCCGAGCGCCGCGCGGAGGTGCTGGCACTGGGTGCCGAGGCAGTGTTCGACTATCGCGCCGAGGACTTCGAGCAGGGTGTGCGTGAAGCCACCGGCGGGCGCGGGGTGGATATCATCGTCGATTTCGTCGGCGGCGACTATCTCGCCCGCAATCTGCGCAGCCTCGCGCCAGGCGGACGCCTAATTCAGGTCGGCCTGCTGAGCGGGCAGGACAGTGCCCGCATTCCGCTGTCAGTCCTGCTGCACAACCACCTGCGCCTCATCGGCACGGTGATGAAATCGCGCACGGTGGAGGAGAAGCGCGCCATGGTGCGGCGCTTCGCCGAGGGTGCGCTGCCGATGTTCGCCGATGGCCGGCTGAAGCCGCTGGTCGGGGCGACATTCCCCCTCGTACAGGCCGCCGAGGCTCATCGCGCCATGGAGGCGGGCGGCGGGTTCGGAAAGATCGTGCTGAAGGTGAATGCGTGAAGCGCAGCGGCGCGCTCCGCCTGAACCGCGCCTGGATTTCCCGGACGCCTTCTTTCCTAAATTCGAGGCAAGGGGACCAGATGGACAAAAGCCAACTTCACCGAGAACTCCAAGCGCGACGCGGTCGTTCAGATCACCGAGCGGGGCTGTACGGTTGCGGAGGTGTCCGCTCGGCTGAGGCCAGTAAACACGTCGAGTGGGGAAACGGTACGGCAAGCCTGCGGTCATGGCCATGATGATGATCAGGCCGCCGAGGTCCGCCGGTTGAAGCGCGAGTTGCGGCGCGTGACGGAGGAGCGCGACATCCCAAAAAATTGTCGGACCGAGTTGCACCGATCTCACTAATTCGAGGACGTCAAAAATGGCTCGGAACCCCGATATCGTTAATGCGCTGACTGCCATTCTTCTTCATGCCGAGGTGATCAGGCGCCGCTCGACCGAGCAGGAACGCGCCGAGGTTTCGGAATCGGCGTCTCGCATCACCTTTAACGCACGAAGGATTTGGCGCGCCCTCGAAGCCGCCCCGAAGTGAGATGAGGTCTTCGCCCGCCCGCGGCTAGGTTTGGTGCCGGCATGTCGTGGCCGAGCACCGCATCGTCCTCCGCGGGAGCGCTCCATGCTCTTCAGTCCAGCTGTCGCCCGTGGGACTGCCCGTCGAAACAGAGCCCCTCCGATAAAGGTCTACGAAACCGATGGCCGGCCCATCCCAAAAGGACGGATGCAGCGGGAGCAGAAACACTCCAAGCGCGACCCTTCGAGGCGGGAATAGCGCTTCAGGATTGCCTGAGATGTCTGTCAGCCGTTGGGCCGTGGCTTTTTTGACTCTGAACGGCCGAGATCGCGGCACTTTGCCGACAGACGGCTCCGGGGCCGGGTTTCGGAGTGGCAGGCGTCAGATGATCAAAATAGTAAAGCTGCCGTTCCCGACCAGTCGATGCATACCGCCGCTTCCGATCAGATGTCGCCATTCCGCAGCCGACGCCCGAACGTCCGCTCTCACCAAACTGGTCATTCGCACGCGATCCAACAGCTCGACTGCTACGCGTCCTAACAACGGTACTTCGACGCCACCTGATTACCCGAAAGCTGCCTTGGTGAGCGCCACCTGATATCACTGCGGGATTTGAAGATATCCGCCGTCGACGAACCAGCGATTGGCGGCCAAGGTCTGAAACATGACATGTTACCAGCAATTGAGCCGGGTCGCGTAGCGTGCCTGCTCTTCCGCGAGATAGGCTTGTACGCTGGCCGCTCCCTTCGCCGCTGCGATCGTAGCGAGATGGTCGCGCAACGGAATTAGGTCGTCATTCGCGTTCGAGGTGTAGCTTACGCCCGGGAAAAGTGGACGCTTGGCGTAGAAACTACAACGAGCTTCGACCTCATAGTGCGATGGGGATCTAGGCTCAGGACCTATTAATTTTGCTGCGGATGTGATTCACAGTCTCCATTGAGGAGGCTGGCATGGGTGACTTGTTCCTGCTGAGCGAGCGGCAGATGGCTCGGATCTCGCCGTTTTTCCCGTTGGCCCATGGCGTGCCACGGGTGGATGACCGCCGGGTGGTGAGCGGCATCGTCTACGTGATCCGCTATGGGTTGCAGTGGAAGGATGCGCCGAAGGACTACGGCCCGCACAAGACGCTGTACAACCGATTCATCCGCTGGAGCCGGCTCGGGGTCTTCGACCGCATCTTCGCCAGCCTCGCGGGCGAAGGTCCCAGACCCGAACGGGTCATGATCGATGCCACCCACCTGAAGGCCCACCGCACGGCGGCAAGCCTGCTTAAAAGGGGATGTTCCCCGTCGTATCGGGCGCACCAAAGGCGGCCTGAACTCCAAGCGCCATATGGTCTGCGACGGCGAGGGCCGGCCGATCATCATGATGCTGTCGGAAGGCCAGATAAGCGACCACAAGGGCGCCCGCCTTATCCTCGATGCCCTGCCGCCGGCCCGATGCCTGATCGCCGACCGGGGCTATGACAGTGCCTGGTTCCGCGAGGCACTGGCCGCCAGGGGTATCGATCCCTGCATCCCGTCATCGCGGAGCCGCAAGCGGCCTTATCCCTACGACAAAACCCTCTACCGACAGCGCCACAAGGTTGAGAACCTGTTCGCCAAGCTCAAGGACTGGAGGCGCATCGCCACACGCTACGACCGATGCGCCCACACCTTCTTCTCGGCCATCTGCATCGCCGCAGCCGTCATCTTCTGGCTCTGATCAATGAGTCCTGAGCCTAGCCGCCGATATCGCTCGTCAACTGGCCACCGCCATGCAGGCCACGGTGACCATTTTACCCCCTGGCAGCGGCCAGCAGGCCGGTCCATCATCGGGGGCAGGCTCAATCCGGTACTCGCTTCAGCTTCAAACGGCCCCGTTTTAAGGGGTCCGTTCATCTTTTGAGCCGCCAAGTGAAAGACGAAATGTCTCGTTGGCTGGGCGTGACGGTCAGGCCTTGGTGGTAATCTCGACATCGGCCGCTATACGCGAGCAGCAGGCAAGGATGTAGCTCTGCCGCTCCTCGCTGGCGGTGATGCCTCCTTTGTGGGTCATCTCGACCCAGCCGGTGAGTTTCTTCACCCGGCAGGTGCCGCACATGCCTTCCTGACAGCCGGTTGGAATGACGATCCCGCCCGCGCGCGCCGCTGCCAGAACCGTCGTGCCCGCGGCCACGACAATGGCGCGCCCATTAATGGTCAAGGTCGGGCCTTCCTCCGTCTGCGAGGTGGCACTAGCGGCTGGAATGGCGTCGGCCGCTTTCGAGGTGCCGAAACTCTCAGTGTGAAACCGCGCAGCGTCGCCCCCTTCCGCGTCGAAGATCCGCCCGATCGCGGTCATGAAACCCGCCGGTCCGCAGCAGAACACTTCGCGCCGCGCAAGGTCCGGGACCATCACGGTCAGCATCCGCCGGTCGATCACGCCGCGATAGCCGTGCCAGCTCTGGCCCGTCGGCACATCAGCCACCACCGTGACGACACGCAGATTAGGCATCTGTCGGTCGAGATCGGCCAGTTCCCGCACGAACAATGCATCCTCCGGCGTGCGGGCGGCATGAATGAAGACGACATCGACGGTCTCGCCGCGATCCGCCAGCCAGCGCAGCATCGACATCATTGGCGTGATGCCGCTGCCACCGGAGATCAGCGCGAAGGACGATGCGTAATGATGGGCAATGGAGAACTGGCCGAGCGGCCCGCGCGCCTCGATCTCGATGCCGGGATGGAGGGCCTTGTGCATCCAGCGCGTAGCATGCCCATTCGGCGCCGCCTTCACGGTAAGCTCCACCTCCGCCGGACGGGTCGGCGGCGAAGCGATGGTGAAGGAGCGCCACGCGGTCTCCTCCGGTAACGGCAACGCGAGCGTCAATGCCTGCCCCGGCAGGTGTTTGAGGGGTCGGTTCTCGACGTCGCGAAACACGAAGGTGACGACATCGGCGGTTTCCTGCCGACGCGCTACGCAGGCAAGGCGTAGATCGCGGGGTGGCATTATTCCGCCGCCACTCGCAGGCCCGGCGCGCCCGGGGGCAGATGTTCGGCCATCGTGCTCATGTACCAGCGATTGAAGTCGAGGATCATGAACTCGCCGGTCGGCGAATAGGGGCCGGGCTCATAAGCATCGGACTGCACGCCGAGGAAGTTCTGCTCGGCCAGCACCTGATCCTGCTGGTTGGTGATCTGCCAGACTTCGGCCAGCCGGTTCACGTCGTAATCCCAGCCTTCGACCGCATCCTCGTGCACGAGCCAGGTGGTGCGGACCTCGGTCTCCATCGGGCCGCGCGGCAGCACGCGGAAATGGATGATGTGGTCGGACAGGAAGTGGTTCCAGTTGTTCGGCACATGGAACATGCGGACTGAACCGAGATCGCGCTCGGTGAGATCGCCGACCAGCTTCTTGGACGCCGGCTTGCCGTCCATGGTCATGGAGGTCACACCCTCATTGAACGGCAGGCGGATGCAGCGGAATTCGATGCCGCCATTGACCGGCAGGTGCGGCAGGCCGAGGGCGTCCCATTCAGCGCCCTTGCGCTTCATCAGGTCGCCGAACCAGTGGGTGCGGGTGTCATTCGGCAGCGCCGCCTCGACCAGCGAGACCAGGAGTTCCGGGTGGTTGCCGGCGCAGTGATAGCATTCGCGGTTGTTCTCGATGACCAGCTTCCAGTTCGCCTTCTCGATCAGCACCGATTCGAAGGCCACCTTGGTGCGGGCCGGCTGGTGCGGGGCGATATAGGGCGTAACCGTGCGCTTGAAATGCTCGAGGTCCGGCGGCTCCTGGGCGAGGCAGATATAGATCAGGCCCGCGACGTTGCAGACATGGACGGGCTTCAGCGAATAGCGCTTGGGATCGAAATCGTCCGGCATCTGCGTGGCGGCGAGCAATTGACCGTCGAGGTCGTAGGTCCACTGGTGATAGGGGCAGACGAGGCGCCCGACCGAACCCTTGTGATCCTGGCAGATACGTGAGCCGCGATGGCGGCAGGTGTTGTGCCAGGCCGTCACATCGCCATTGTCGTCCCGTACGATGATGACCGAGTTGCGACCGAGTTCGAGGGTGAGATAGTCGCCCGGCTCCTTCACCTCACACTCATTGCAGGCGAACAGCCATTGCGTGCCGAAGATCGCCTTCATCTCCATGTCGAAGACATCCTGGTCGTAATAGAGCGGCCCCGGCAGGCTGTAGCCCGCGCGGTACTGCGCCATCAGGTCGGAGACTCTCTCCATCGCGCTCATCGTCGGCTCCCGGCAATCGAGCGGGGATTATGGAGTTATTACAGTTCGGACGCCGTGCCGAATGCGACAGCGGGTGACAGGGAGGCGACGTCGCCTCCCATGCCCTGACGGCGGCTCGCCTTCTCGCGCAGTTCGCCTGGACGCATGCCGAAGATGCGCTTGAACCACTGGCCGAGATGCGAGGTGGAGGCGAAGCCGACTGCCACCGCGATCTCGAGGATTGGCTGGTTGGTGTAGATCAGCAATTCGCGCGCGCGGTCGACCCGCAGCGCGATGTAATATCGCGCCGGGGTCATGCCGAGATGGCGGCCGAACAGGCGCTCCAGTTGGCGCGGGCTCAAATTGGCGGCGTCAGCGAGCTCACCGACGCTGACCGGGCTCTCCAGATTGGCCTGCATGGTCTGGATCGTGCGCTGGAGCGGTGCAGGCAGGCTGCCGACGCGCCTCAACCGGCCGCCACGCTGCTCGTCATTGGCGTCGCGGATGCGCTCGTGATGGAACTGGTTCGCCACGCGCTGGGCAAGATCGGGATCGTGCCGGTCGGCGATGATGTGCAGCATCATGTCCATCGCCGCCGTGCCGCCCGAGCAGGTGAGCCGGTCGCGGTCGATCTCGTAGATTTTGCCGGTGGCGATAACCTTGGGAAACGCCTCTTCGAAGGCGGCGGCGTTCTCCCAGTGAATGGTACAGCGATAGCCGTCGAGCAGGCCAGCCTTTGCCACCAGATGGCTGCCGGTCGACAGTGAGCCAACCGCCAGACCGCGCCGCGCCGCCTGACGCAGCATCGCGAGATAGCGCTTCTCGTCCACCGGGGCGATGCGCATGCCGCCGCAGACGAAGACCGCGTGTGCGCCTTCCAGCGCTTCCTCCACCGGTCGAGCCTGCAACTCAATACCGTTGGAGGCGGTGACCGGGGCCCCGTCGATGCTGCAAAGCCGCCAGCGGAATGCCTCGCGATCCAGGAGGCGATTGGCGGAGCGAAGCGGCTCGATGGCCGAGGACAGGCTCATCATCGACAGATTATCGATGAGCAGGAAATTGAAGGTCAGTGGCTCCGCGACGCCATCGTAGAACATGCCGGCACCCACCATGAAGGCAGCGCGAGGATTACGTGAATGCGTCATCAACGCAACAAATCCGACATGATGGGACGCATTTGGCCCCCGGAATCAGGAGGCCATCTGCATCGACTGCCAGCCCTGAAGCGCGGCCCAGTCCGGCTCCAGATGGGCAAAGCGCGACAGGCGCAGCGTCGAAAGATCGGCAAACCTGCAGCTGCCGTCGGTGACAAGTTGCTGGATGGCATGGCCGCTCGCGGGCGACAGGCCGAAGCCGACGCCGGAAAGCGTGGCGAGAGTCAGGTTCTCCCAGCCTTCGGGCCGGTCGATGACCGGGCGGCCGTCCGGCGTGTTCTCGATCAGGCCGGCCCAGGAGCGGATGATCTTGACGTGCCCCGCCAGAGGCAGGAGCTCGGCGACGCGCTTGGCGATGTTCTGCATCAGCGGAGTAGAGGGGCGCGCGCGGCCGGGTAGTTGCTCGGTCTCGACCCATTCATGCGGGCCGCCGCCATAAGCGAGATTGCCGCGCAGCGTCTGTCGGCCATAGAGCCCATTGCCGTCGACCCCACCGATCGGCATCAGCGGGAGCGCCTCGGTGACGATCATCTCGGCGCGGGCGACCTTCATCGGGAGGTCGAGACCGAGCAGGCCGGCGAGACGGCCAGTCTGCGGCCCGGCAGCAAGGACCAGATGGTCGCAGCCTATGCACCCGCGATCTGTCTCGACGGCGGCGACCTTGCCGCCTTCCACGCGAAACCCGGTGACGCCGGTGTGCTGGATCACCCGGCCGCCGAGGTCCTGCAGCGCCCAGGCATAGGCCTGCACGGTGCGGTGGGGATTGGCGTGGCCGCCGAAGTGGTAGTAGTGGCCGGCAAATACATTGGTGCCGGCGAGCGGCACCAGATCGCGCACCTGCTTCGCGTCGATCTCGTCGATACGGAATCCCTGGTGACGGGCGTTCACCACCGCGCGGGTGTAAAGCGTGAGCTGCTTCTCGTTCAGTGCGATGCGCACCCGGTTGGGCTGGAACTCGGTGGGGTAACCGAGCATCTCGTCCATCAGCGGCCAGAGGCGCTGCTCTTCGGCAAACAGCGGCGAGTGATGATGCGAGCAACCGCCGCCATTGCGGCCCGAGGCCTCCCAGCCGACGATGCCCTTCTCGATGACGACGACATCGACGCCGTTGCGTGCCAGCCACCAGGCGGCGGAGAGGCCGGTCACGCCGCCGCCGACCACGACGACCGACGCACCCTTGGGCAAGTCCGCCGTGCCGATGGCTTTCTCGGGGTGATCACTCACTGGCATGAGGCTTTTCCACGGCAAGGCTGGCGACAGTGTATTCGCGATCGACGTCCCAGAACGGCACCCACTGACGGGGCATACCGAACCAGGAATCCCACTGCTCGCCGAAAGCGGCCTCCTCGTTGCGCGGTGCAGCGGCAGCGAGGGGGAGCGGGCGAACCGGGGCGCGGTAGCCGGCGAGCGGCACCGAGCCGAGCGGCACCGCGGCCTGCAACGCCAGCAGGGCCTGCACCTGCTCGCGGCAGCGCCGCCCCTGACAAGGGCCCATACCGGCCCGGGTCAGGCGCTTGATCTGGTCCGGGTTCGGCGGGCCGTCGCCGAGAAGGGCGGAAAGCGCGCGCTCGCGATTGTCCGAGGCCTGCCAGCCGAGATAGCGCGGCGGGCGGACTTCGAGGATTTCGCGGGCGGTGACTTCCTCGCACTGGCATACATATGGCTCTGCATTCGCGGCGATGATGCTCGCGTGGACCCAACCCTTGCGATAGGCGTCGATGTCATAGCCCGGAGCCTGCGGCAGCGGACCGGCGGCAGGCGTTTCGGTTGCAACGCCGAGCGCGCGTGCGGCGGCGGCCGTTGCGCGGCGCGCCTCGGCTTCCGCAATGTCGGGAGTGCGGCTCTTGGCCGGCCAGATGCCGGCGCAATCGCCGACCGCCTGAATCACCTCGACACTGGTCTGGCCCTCCTCATCGACGAGCGGCGTGAAGCCGCCGCGCTCGGGCTGGAAGGCCAGCTTGCAGCCCACCGCGTCGATGAGATCGACCATCGGCACCGCGCCAATGCCGAGAATGACGAGATCGCAGGGAAAGCTGCCGGAGGAGGTCACGGCCGCGCGGACACCGTCGAGATCGGTTTCGACCGATTTGACGACCTCGCCGCAGCGGATATCGATGCCGGCGGCCCGCACCGCCACCACCAGATCGATGGGGCCGACCGGGGCGGCGGCATACTCCACGATCGCGGCGATCTCGATGCCGCTGGCCTGAAGGTCGAGAGCGGCGAGCAGGGCCTCGGCGGTGGTGCCGAGCACGACTGCGCGCGTTCCGTCCAGCGCGCCGTAGCGCTTGGCCAGCTGCACCGCGGCGGTGGCGCCCATCACGCCGGGCTGCTCCCAGCCGGGAAAGGCGAGCCCCATGTCACGGCGGCCGGTGGCCACGATCGCGCGCTCGAAGCTGACGAGATGGGTGCCGTTTTCGTCATCGGCCAGGCCGGCAAGAGGAGAGGGCATCCAGCCGAGATTGCTGCCATTGACATAGAGCCCCCAGCAGGCGGTGCCGAGGCGCACATCGACCCCGAGCTCGAAGGCCTCGGCGATGCCCGGCGCGCTTGCCAGCATGGCTTCCATCATGGCGTTGCGGTTGCGCGCCATGCCGCCGACCCGACCACCGAAATGAAGCGGCACGCTTTCGCCCATGGTCTCGAACGGTACCGGATTCTCGTCGACGAGCATGACCGACAGACCGCGCTGCGCGCCGTCGATCGCGGCCGCGAGCCCCGCAGGGCCGGCGCCGACCACGAGAAGCTGGGTATGACCCTCGACGGCAAGCTTCTTGTCGGCGACGGAGCGCTGGTCGATCGTCATGCCGCGTCCCCGATCGGTTCCAGCACCAGATCGGCAAGATCACCCGCGGGCGCGCCGGCACCCATGGCCGCGACCATGGTCTCGATCGCCTGGCGGCGATTGTCGCCGAGCTGCCCCGCAAGCGAGTGATACTTGGCGGAGACCTCCAGATCCGACAACGGGTTGGCCGGGCCGCCATGCGCCTGCGTCCACTCGGAAGTGACCCGGCGGCCATCCTTGGTGCCTAGAGATACAATGGCGAAACGTTCGGCCGGGAAGCGCGCACAGATCTCGGGATCCTCGACAAGACGGATCGACGACGACAAATCGAGCACCGCCGCATCGCGCAGCCCGGCGCCGGTGATCTCGTCGGCACCGAGACGCCCGCGCATAATCATCGCCGCGAGCGGGAACGGCAGGCTGTACTGAGCCTCTTCCGTCGTGGTCGGTCGGGCCGAATGCAGCCGCACCGCTTCGGCGAAGCTACGCACCTCGACATCGGCGATGTCTGAACCGCTGAGCCCATGCGCGGTCATTAGGTCGTGTGCCGCCTGCACCGCCGGCTGCGCCCAGCGACAGACAGGGTAAGGCTTGAAGTATTGGTCAAGAATGTACCAGCGCGAGCCGAGATCGCCCCACAGCGCCTGCTGTTCGGGCGCCTCCAGCGTCAGGGCCGGCGCCCCGGTGAAACCGTCGGCCGCGAGATAGGCGGCGGAGACACCGGCCAGCGCGCCCCACCCGGAGCCGTCCTTCAACATTGTGGGATAGTCGATGCAGCGCATCATCTGGCTGCGCGGGCCGTGATATTCGGCGGTGCCCAGCGCTTCGCGCGTCTGCGCGGGCGAAAGCTTCATGAGGCGGGAGCCGAGCGCGGCGCAGGCCAGCGCGTTCCAGGCGCCGGAGGTATGGTAGTCGCAGGCACTCGCATGCAGAGCGATGCCGGCCCGGGTCGCGATCTCATAGCCGATGACGATGGAGGTCAGCACTTCGCGGTCGTCCAGCGCCAAATTCTCGGCCTCCCAAAAGGCCAGCAGCGCCGGCAGAACGGCGACGCCGGCGTGGCCCTTGGTCAGGGCGTGGCCGTCATGGGCATCGAAGGAATCGATCAAGGAGGCGCCGGCATAGGCGGCACCAACCGGCGAAACGCGGCGGCCGTCGAAGATCATCCGCGCGCCACGTCCCTCGCCGGCGCTGAACTGCCGGGCGGCGTGATTGGTGACGATCCGCGCCAGATCGGTGCGCCTGCCGCTCGCTGCCACGCCGATCAGATCGAGAAGGCAGCGTCGCGCCATAGCCATTACCGGCGCCGGCAGATCGGAGGAACGCAGATCGTGAATGAAGCTCTGGACGTGCATCAGGTCGCCTTCGTGAAGGCCGGCCGAGACGTCGGACACAATCCCGACAGTCTCGCGGCGCGGCATGTGGAAGACCTTGCGCCGGAGCTTTGGCCGATACTCTCAACTTTGCGACCCGCGCAATCAGAAACCCGACATCCGCGCGTCGCGGCGGGGCTCCATCCGGCGAAAGCAGCGGAAAATACCCCCTAAGTCATGCCCGCTCCTCAGGCAGGGGAGCTTGTCGGAAAGCCGCCAAATGTCGGATTCCTTTTCCTCCATGTCGAAAAGCCTTACCAAAGCCCGCTCCTGCCCGTGCATCAGTAGAAGCACTCCAGCAAGGCTCTGGTGAAACGGGCCCTGCCGCGCAGCCGGGAAGCACACGTTGGAAACGCTGAACTTCGCCATAGCGAACTGGTCGCAGATCCTCGCCCGGGGCTGGGAACACATCTCGCTTGTCGGCGTCGCGGTGAGCGTCGCGGTGCTGACCGGCGTGCCGATCGGCATCCTGATCACGCAGAGCCGGGTGGCGGCGGAGCGCGTGCTCTATGTCGCAGCGATCATCATGACGATCCCGTCCATCGCCTTCTTCGGCCTGCTAATCCCGGTGCTTTCGCCGATCGGGCAAGGCATCGGCTATCTGCCGGCGGTGATCGCGCTGATCTTTTATTCGCAGCTGCCGATCATCCGAAACACCTATGCCGCGATCATGAACATCGACCCGGCGCTGCGGGAGGCTGCGCGCGGCATGGGCATGACGGCGTTCCAGCGCTTGCGTGAGGTCGAGCTGCCGGTCGCACTCCCGGTGATCATCAACGGCGTGCGCAACGCCGTGGTGCTGAACATCGCGATCGCCACCATCGCGACCTATATCGGCGCCGGCGGTCTAGGCGTGTTCATTTCGCGCGGAATCTCGCAGACCGATCCGCGTCAGCTCATCACCGGGGCCGTCGCGGTAAGCGTCCTCGCCATCATCGCCGATCTCGGACTTCTCCTGCTGCAGCGACGGCTCACCCCCGTCGGACTGCGCCAATCCTGACGCGCGGGGGCGATATGATTCGGCTCAAGAACCTCACCAAGATCTACGGCGCCATCACCGCGGTCGACAATGTCAGCATGGAAGTCGGCGCTGGCGAGGTGTGCGTCCTGCTCGGTCCGTCCGGCTGCGGCAAGACCACGACCATGAAAATGGTGAACCGTCTGATCGAGCCTTCGGGCGGGCGCATCTTCATCGACGGGAAGGACGTCACCGAGGTGAACCCGGTCGAGTTGCGCCGCTCCATCGGCTACGTCATCCAGCAGATCGGCCTGTTCCCCAACAAGACGGTCGAGGACAATATTTGCGTTGTCCCGGACATGCTTGGCCATGACCGCAAGGCCTCGCGCAGGCGCGCCGCCGAACTGCTGGAAATGGTCAATCTCGAACCGGCGGCCTACGCCAAGCGCTACCCGAAGGAGCTTTCTGGTGGCCAGCAGCAGCGCGTGGGCGTGATCCGCGCGCTAGCGGCCGATCCGCCGGTGCTGCTCATGGACGAGCCGTTCGGCGCCATCGATCCGATCAACCGCGAGGTGATCCAGGACGAGTTCATGAAGCTGCAGTCAGCGCTGAAGAAGACCGTGATCTTCGTCAGCCACGACATCGACGAAGCAGTGAAGATGGCCTCGCGCATCGCCATCTTCCGCTCTGGCCGGCTCATCCAGTATGACACGCCCGACAATATCCTCGCCCACCCGACCGACAGCTTCGTTGCCGATTTCGTCGGGCAGGACCGCACGCTGAAGCGCCTGCGACTGATCTCGGTGCGCGAGGCGATGACTGTGAATCCGCCCACCGTGGTGGCGGACGACAGTGTCGAGACCGCAATCGCGAAGATGGAGGGACATGGCCACATCTCAGTGGTGATGGTGAGCCCACAGGGCAAGGTGCTCGGCTGCGTGCGGCTGGAAGCGCTGCGTGGCAAGCGCGGCAAGGTCGGCGAGCACTATGAGAAGCTCACCAGCGTGGTGCGCTCCGACAACAATCTGCGCAACGCGGTCTCGCAGATGTTCACCAACGACCAATCCTGGCTCGCCTGCGTAAACGCCGACGGCGTCTATGAGGGCTACATAACCCAGCGGGGCATCACGCACCTGCTCGCTGCCACCTATCGGGATAAGTGATGACCGGGGCGCGCACCGCACATCCGATGGCGGCGCTGGCGAGCCTGTGGCGGCTCATCGTGCTCGGCCTCGTGTTCTTGCTCGGCATATGGGCGAGCACGAGCGGTACGCTTACCGCTATGCTAGCCTATCGCGAGGATATCGCCTTCCTCACGGTGCAGCATCTCGAACTGGTGGCGATCTCCAGCGCGATTGCAATCGTCACCGGCATTCCGATCGGCATCCTGCTGGCGCGGCGAAGCCTTGGCATGTTTGGGCCGGTGCTGGCCCAGATCATCAATCTCGGCACCACCATCCCGACGCTCGCGATCCTTGCTCTGGCAATGACGGTGCTGGGTCTCGGCGCGCCGCCGGCGATCTTCGGCCTTGCCGTTCTCACCCTGCTGCCGGTGGTGCTGAACACGGTTTCCGGGCTGCGCGCCGTGCCGCCCGCGCTGATCGAGGCCGCGCGCGGCATGGGCATGACCCCGGCGCAGATCCTGTTTCAGGTCGAGATTCCCAACGCGCTGTTCGTGATGGCGGCCGGCATCCGCACCGCTCTCGCCATCAATGTCGGCACCGTGCCACTGGCCTTTCTGATCGGCGGCGGCGGCCTTGGCGAACTGATCTTCACTGGCATCGACCTGATGGACACCGGCCTGTTGCTGGCGGGGGCGATCCCCACGGCGATGCTGGCGGTGAGCATCGATTTTATCGCGGGTCAGCTGCAGTTCTGGCTGGTACCACGCGGTGTCAACCCTTTGAGATAAAAAACACTTCCAGAGGAGAAGACCATGTCCATGCGTTTCCTGAAACGGGCCGCCGTAGCCGCCTTTCTTCTTGGAGCGGCCGGCGCGGCGAGCGCCGCGACCATCGTGGTCGGCGGCAAGAACTACACCGAGCAGCAGCTCATGGCGGAGATGACTGCCCAACTGCTCAAGGCCAAGGGCTTCGAAGTGGACAAGCGCGCGGGCCTCGGCACCGCGCCACTGCGCCAGGCCCAGGAGAATGGCCAGATCGACGTGTACTGGGAATACACCGGTACTTCGCTAATCACCTTCAACAAGATTACCGACAAGCTCGACGCCGCCGGCACCTATGCCAAGGTGAAGGAACTCGACGCCGCCAAGGGGCTCGTCTGGCTCGATCCGTCGAAGGCCAACAACACCTATGCCTTCGCGATGCGCGCCGCGGATGCCAAGGCCAAGGATATCGTCTCGATCTCCGACCTGTCGGCCAAGATCAAGGGCGGCGACAAGCTTACCTTCGGCTCCAACGCCGAGTTCTACGCTCGCCCGGACGGCCTGAAGCCACTGGAGGACAGCTATGGCTTCAGCTTCGGCCGTGACTCGGTGAAGCGCATGGATACGGGCATCGTCTATCAGGCTCTGAAGGATGGTCAGGTCGATGTCGGTCTGGTCTTCGCCACCGACGGGCGTATCCCGGCCTTCGACTTCGTGGTGCTGAAGGACGACAAGGGCTATTTCCCGACCTATGCGATGACCCCGGTCATCCGCAAGCAGGTGCTTGATGCCAACCCGCAGCTCGCCGAGATCCTGAACGGCCTGTCCGCCAAGCTCGACGACGCCACCATGGCGAAGCTCAACGCCTCGATCGACGTCGATAAGAAGACGGTAGAAGAAGCGGCCGCCAGCTTCCTGAAGCAGCAGGGCCTGATCTGAGATCTGTCTCACGCACAAAGAGGGGAGCCAAAAACATAAGAGCCGGGCTCAGCCCGGCCCTTTTTCAGTTGTTGGCAGGCTCGCCTCAGCTCAGCCGGTAGATATCCGACCGGCGGTCGGCCAGATAATCGTGACCCGCCCGCCAGGCGTCGACAGTGGCGCGCTTTACCTCGGCCGAAATGATCGCGGCGCCCTGATCGTCCGCTCTCGCCAGAATCGATCCGTCCGGCGCGGTGATGCGACTCATGCCGATGAAATTGAACGCGGCATCACGGCCGACGACATTGGCGTAGACGACGTGGCAGCCATTCTCATAGCCGCGTGCCGGCACTAGCACATCCGGCACCATGCTATAGGGGCGGCTGGTGGCGCTGATGACAATGAGCGTATCCGCGCCCCGCAGCACGAGATCGCGGGCGGCCTCGGCGAACTCCAGATCGTAGCAGATCAGCAGGCCAAGCTTTAGGCCATCCCACTCCATGACCGGCGAGGGTGTGCCGGGCGCAAACAGGCTTTTCTCGTAAGGCCCCCAGAGGTTCACCTTGCGATAATTGCCGCGCACCTTGCCATCGGGCCCGATGGCGATGGCGGAATTGTAGCGCATGTGCCCCGCCTGCTCGGCGTAGCCGGTGATCAGGCCCGTTCCCGAGCACCGGGCAAGCTCGGCCACCTGCCGGATGAACGCGGAATCCTTCTCCACAGCGAGGCGCTGCACGCGCTCGGCCTCCCCATAGCCGCACAGAGCGAGCTCCGGCAGCACGATGAGCTGGGCTTCCGGCGCAGCGCCGAGGGCTCGCTGCACCATGACAATTGCCTCGTCATGGGTCTCCGGCGGCGTGGCGGTCTGGGCGACCGCGATATGAAGGCTGTTTTTCATGGTCGTCTCTCAACGCATAAGGCCGGGACCTCTCGATCCCGGCCCAATGAAAGATATGCGCTAAAGCGGGGACCTCACTTGGGAATGAAGCCCTTCTCCTTCAGGTAGATCTCGGCGACCTTCTCGATGTCGAGGCCGTCAATGTCCGCCTGTCCGTTCAGCTTGATCTGGGTTTCGGTGTCGAGCGAGTTGGTGACGGCCTCGATCGCCGGGCCAATCTCCGGATGCTTGGCGAGCACGTCATCGCGGACGGTGATGGCGGCGTTGTAGGCCGGGAAGAACAGCTTGTCGTCGTCGAGCACAGCGAGGCCGACCTTGCCGATGCGCGCATCGGTGGCGAAGGCAACGATGACGTCGACCGAGCCGCTATCGACGGCGGTGTACATGAGGCCGATTTCCATCGGCTTGATCGAACCGAACTTGAACCCGTAGTGCTTGCTCATGCCGGGATAGCCGTCGAGCGGACGCGCGGCGAATTCGACCGACGAACCGAGCGTCCACTTCGGCGCCTGCGCGGCAAGGTCGGAGATGGTCTTGATCTTCAGTTCCTTGGCCTTGTCCGCCTTCAGTGCCAGCGCATAGGTGTTATTGAAGCTGGTGGGCGCCAGCCAGGTGATCTTGTACTTGTCCTTGTAGCCGTCGCGGACGACTTCATAGGCCTTTTTCGGGTCGGTGATCGGATCGAGCTTCAGCACGTTGGCGAGTGCGTCGCCGGTGTAGTCCGGCAGCACATCGATGGCGCCGGAGATTATAGCCTGCTGGGCGATGCCGGTGCCGCCGAGGTTCGGGAAGCGCTCAACGGGCAGGCCGAGCTTCTTCTCAATGACCAGCGCCGCCATGATGCCGAGCATGGCCTGCTCGGTGATGTTCGGCCAACCGATCTTGATGGCGTCCGCGGCCTGCGCCTTCGGCAGGGACACGGCGGTAAAGGCGAACGCGGCCGCAGCAGCGGCGCAAATGGCGCGGCGGGTGAAACGCGAAATCATGGTTTTCAGTCCTCTGGATGTTTGACGTTGTTGATCGTGTCCTGGGGGAGAAGGCTTTCTCTGGGAATCTTGATGTCCCATTTTCTGGTCTTGACGCGATTTTCGCCCTCGAAGAGGTCGAGCCCCGCCGTGATGCGGAAACCGTCAATGTCGTGCGTCATCTGGGCGACGCTCTGGGTGCGGATCGACCAGTCGCCGCGCGACATGATCATGACCCAGCCGGTCTCGATGCGGGCGGAGAGGGGGACGCCGGCGATGACGTCATAGGTCTCGTCATTGATCCGGCCGAGCACCATGCCGCTCGGCTCGATGCGTTCGTCGCCATAGTCGAGGCGCACATGCGTGCGGCGCAGGCAGGAGACAAGATCGCTCGACAGTTCCCGACGGAAGCTACCCGCGCGCAGCGTGGAGCGCGGCTCTGGCGGCGGTGCGTGCGGCGGGTTCATCTCGGGCAAGAAGCGCGAGCCGGGGCCCGGCTGCCAGACCGGGAGATCGAGCCGGGCCGCGCCGGTGAACAGGCTGAGCGTGGCCGCCTCGGGCGCCGGCCATGCGGTCGGCCAGTAGGAGGTCGAGACGGCGACGCGGATGCGGTGGCCGGCCTTGAAGCGATGGGCGATATCGCAGAGCGGGATATCGATCGCGTAGCGCCGGCCGGGCTCCAGCGCAACGGCACGTTCATGGCCCTCGATATGGTTGAGGTTGAACAGCCCGTAGCTCACCCGCGCCGAGGAGCCGTCCGGTGCGAGATCGTTCAGCCGCACCGCCACCATGGCGCGCGGGCGGTCGACCGCAAATTCAAGATGCAGCACCGGCTGGCCGACCGACGCCAGATCCTCGCCCAGCGGCGCGGTGTCGAAACACAGCGAGCGGGCATCGTCCTCACGCTGGTCGGTCGGCTGGTCGGCAGCGACGCCATATGCGCACCATTCGCCGGCCCCGAAACCGCAATCCAGCGGGCTCAGATGCCGGAGTTCACCGGCCTGCGGCGGCTCCATCCCAAGCGTGTCGTCCCCGAGATAAAGCGCCTGGGTCGTGACATCCGGCGAGGGCCACGCATCGAAGCCGACCCAACGACCGGGCCGTTCAGTGTGGGCGGCATCCGCCGGCAGTTCGTCCTGCAGCCAGAGACGCATCGTCGGTTCGGCTTCGACCGAGTTGTCGCGGCGCTTCAGCCAGCGATCCCACCAACGCAGGCACTCGCTGAGAAAGTCGATTTGCGGGCCAGGTACGGCCAGGTGGGGATAGTCATGCCCCCACGGCCCGATCAGTCCCTTGGCGACGCGGGGAAGACCGCGGACGAGCCGGGGCACCGCATTGGTGTAGGAATCCGACCAGCCGCCGACCGCGAGCACCGGCACCTCGATGCGGGAAAAATCCTCGCACACCGAACCGCGCTGCCAATAAGCGTCGCGCAGCGGGTGGCGGGTCCACTCGGCGATGAAAAGCTGGGCATTGTCGACCCGCTCCATCCACATGTCGCGCCAGCGCGCGCCCACCACTTCGGGGTCCGGTGGGCGCGACAGGTCGGCGAAGAAGGTCTGCGACCAGGTGAGGTTGGCGCTGAGTGGGCAGCCGCCCATGTAATGGACGTCGTCGGCATAGCGGTCATCGGTCGAGCCGACGGTGATGATGGCCTCGAGCTGGGGCGGGCGCAGCGCGGCGATCTGCAGTGCGTTGAAGCCACCCCAGGAGATGCCCATCATGCCGATGCGGCCATTGCACCACGGCTGGGCGGCGATCCATTCCAGGGCGATCAGCGCATCGGCCTGCTCCTGCGGGGTGTACTCGTCGGCGAGCAGCCCCTCGGAGTCACCGGAGCCGCGAATGTCGATGCGCAGGCAGGCATAGCCATGGGTGGCGAAGAACGGATGCACCAGCGCGTCCCGCGCCGACATGCCGTCCGACTTGCGATAGGGGATGTATTCGAAAATCGCCGGCACCGGGCCGTCGGCACCCACCGGCAGCCACAGCCGCGCGGCAAGGCGCACGCCATCTGGCATCGGAACCCAGATGTTCCGCTGGCACTCGACCTCATAGGGGGCGGCTTGGTCCCTCATCAGCATCCTCAGCCAGTGCTGGCGCGCAGGAGATCGCGGATATGCAGCGCGCCGCCGCCTTCCACGGCGAGCACATCGCGCCCAGTGTCGAGCATGCGCAGGAAGGCCGCCTCCAGCGTGGCGGTGCTGTCGATGACCGGTGCGTCGGCCGGCGCGGCCTCAGTGCTCGTCGCGGAGCCGACGGTGAGCGTCGTCAGCAGCTTCACCAGCCGATCGTGGCCGATCAGTTCGGAAACGAAGGTATCCTTTGGATGGCGCAGCACATCCACCGGCGCCGCGTGCTGAACCAGCCGGCCCGCACGCAGCACGGCCACCTTGTCACCGAGCCTGACCGCCTCGTCCATGTCGTGGGTGACGATGACGATCGTCTTGCGCACCTTGCTCTGGATCGCGAGAAGCTCGTCCTGAACGCGCACGCGGGTGATGGGGTCGAGCGCGCCGAACGGCTCGTCCATCAGCAAAACTGGCGGATCAGCCGCAAGCGCGCGGGCGACGCCGACACGCTGCTGCTGGCCGCCGGAGAGGCTGCGCGGGTAGCGGTTGCGATGCTCGGGAGGCAGGCCGACCAGTGCCAGAAGCTCGTCGATGCGGGCGTCGATCCGTGCCCTGTTCCAGCCGAGCAGCTTAGGAACGACGGCGATGTTCTCGCCCACGCTCATATGCGGGAACAGCCCGACATACTGGATGACGTAGCCGATCATCCGCCGCAGCTCTTTAAGCGGGATGTGCGAGATCGGCTTTTCGCCGAGGAAGATCTCGCCGCTCGACGGCTCGATGAGCCGGTTGATCATCTTCATCGTCGTGGTCTTGCCGCAGCCGGACGGCCCCACGAGAGCCAGGATGCTGCCGGCCTCGATGGTCAGCGACAGGCGGTCCACGGCAGGCGGAGTGCCGGGGAACTGCTTGGTGACATCGCGAAACTCGACCTGAAGCGCCATGGGCGCGTCTCCTATGATACGCGCCGGCTGGCAAGGCGTTCCAGCCCGAACAGCAGGTAGTTGACGGTGACGGCGAGCAGCGCGGTGAGGCCGGAGCCGATGAGCAGCGGCGTCGTGTCCATGCGCGAGATGCCCTGCAGGATCAGCGTGCCCAGGCTATCGACGCCGATATAGGCGGTAAGCGTCAGTACCGAGACCAGCATCACCGCGGAGATACGCACCCCGGCAATGACGATGGGCAGCACCGCCGGCACCTCGACGCGCACCAGGATCTGCGCCGGCGACATGCCCATGCCGCGCGCGGCTTCCAGCATGCGCGGATCGATCGAGGCGAAGCCGCTTGCCGTATTGCGCAGGATTGGCAGTACGCCCTTCACGAACAGGGGGATCAGCGCGCCGGAAATGCCGATGCCGAGAAACGGGATCGCCAGCGCCAGCAGCACGATCTCCGGGCAGGCCTGAAGCACGTTCACGACCGGCACGATCAGTGTGCTCAGCCCTCTGAAGCGGTGCACCAGCGTGCCCAGCGTGACGCCGAGCACGAGGGCGGCGGCAAGCGAGATCGCAAACAGGATGATGTGCTGTTCGAGCAAATAGAGGATGTTGTCGCCGAAGACGTCAATGTACTCCGCAAAGCTCATGGCGTGGCCACCTCCCGGGAGCGGGAGAGGCGCTGCTCGGCGAGCTTAAGCAGATAATCCGCGCCCAGCGCCATGATCAGTACCGGCGCCGAGCCGGCGATGACCAGGTTCCACGACATGATCGAGATGCCGCGGAAGATGAAATCGCCTAGGCCGCCGGCGGCGATGAGCGAGGCGAGCGTGACCATGCCGATCGCATTGACCACCGCAACGCGCAGGCCCGCGAATATGACCGGCAGCGCCAGTGGCAGTTCGACCCGGAACAGTCGCGTCACCCGGCCCATGCCCATGCCGACGGCAACCTCGCGTAGATGGGGGTCGACATTTGCGAGGCCGGTATAGGTGTTCTGCACCACCGGCAGCAGCGAATAGAGCACCACAGCCGCGATCGCCGGTACAACGCCCAGGCCGAGCAGCGGAATCATCAGGCCGAAAAGCGCCAGTGTTGGCACGGTGTAGATCATGCTGACCGTGTTGAGCACCAAAGCCGCCGCCACGCGGTTCAGATGGCTGATCACGCCGAGCGGCAGGCCGATGCCCAGCGCGAGGCCCACCGCCATCAGCGACAGCCGCAAGTGCCACCAGGACACGGCGAGAATGTCCTCCCAGCGGGTGGCAAGAAAATCCGTGAGGCTCATCGATCGTCGCCTCTGGGAGCGCCGGCGCGCGGCGTCTCGATGGTCCACTCACGCGCGAAAATCCGCTCGCCACGGTCATAGGCGCCGTACTGTGCGTGAAGACGCCATCCGGTGGATGTGGCCGTCACCGTGCTCCGCGTCTCGATACGGGCTTGCCAGTCGCCGCGGATGAACTCGGCCTTGCGCCATGCGGTGGAAGAGGCGCTCGCTGGATCGTTGCGCAGCGTTGTGTAGACCTCGTTGCCCAGTGCGCGCAGTTCAAGCCCGGTCTCGGCGATGCGGACGGCACCGAGATTTCGGACGACCTCCACGGTGGCGCGGCCGGTCGCGACCTCATGTTCGATGCGCAAGCGGCCGCGCGCCGGCGCCTCGATGACTTCCGTCTCCAGCGGCGGCGGCGACCAGGCGGCGCCAAGATCGGGTGCGGCAACCGTGTCGCCCGCGCGGACCGGAACACTTAGCGAACCGGTCTTGAGCGTGACGGTCGCGGCGACCGGCAGCGGCATGGTCAGCGGCCAATACTGCGTCGAGATGGCCAGACGCAGCTTCTGTCCGGGCGCAACCCGATAGCCGACCACCTTTAGCGAGATCGTCACCTCGATGGTCTCGCCCGGCACGAGCGGCTCGCCCGCCGCAAAGCCATCACGGTGCGCGAGGTTGAGCAGACCGTAGGTGATGCGCGTGCTGGTGCCGTCCGGGGTAACCGCGTTCAGGCGGATGGCGAGGATCGCCTCCGGCTGGTCGACGGTCAGCATCAGCTTGACCTCGGGGCGGCCGAGGATCTCGATCGGCTCGTCGAGCGGGAGCGTGTCGAAGCAGGCCGAGCCGGCATCGTCCTCGCGTTGGTCGAGCGGCATGTCCGGCCCCCAGCCATAGGGACACCATTCGCCCGAGGCGAGGCCGACGGTCGCCGGCGATTTCACGGTCACGGCGAAGGGGGTGGCCGCCTCGCCGAGACCCGCACCTGAGAGGTGCAGCAGGCGAGAAGCCACATGGGGGCTCGGCCATTCGGCCTCGGCGATCCAGCGTCCCTTGCGGGTTTCATATTGCGGTTGCGGCGGCTCGTGCTCCTGCATCCAGGTGGTGAGCATGGGTTCGGCATCTATGCCGTTGTCGATCCCCTTTAGCCAGCGGTCGAACCAGCGCACGGCAAGGCCGATGAAGTCGAAGTTGGGTCCCGGCGTCGCGACATGTGAATAGGCATGGGCGCCAGGGCCGATCACGCCCTTGCGCGGACCGGGCAGGTTCGACAGCAGGCGGTGCACGGCATTGGTGTAGCCGTCTGCCCAACCGCCGACGGCGAGCACGGGCACCTCGATATGCGAATAATCCTCACAAACCGAACCGGACTGCCAGTAGGCGTCGCGGCTGGCGTGGCGCATCCAACGCGCCGCCGGCGGTTCACTGATCGCTTCCATGCGGCCGAGCCACATGTCGCGCCAGTTCCCGCCGACGATCTCGGGATCCGGCGGCGGCGCGAGCCAGGTGAACAGGGTCGAGCCGTACTGCAGATTATCGTTCAGCAGCGCCCCGCCCATATAGTGCATGTCGTCGGCAAACCGGTCGTCGGAACCGCAGGTGGTCACGATCGCCTTGAGTGCCGGCGGCTGGGTTGCGGCGATCTGCAGCGAATTGAACGCGCTCCACGAAAGCCCGATCATGCCGACCACGCCGGAGCACCAGGGCTGCCGGGCAATCCAGTCGATCACTTCATTGGCGTCGGCCCATTCCTGCGGCGTGTATTCGTCGTCCATCGTGCCGTCAGAATCGCCAGCGCCGCGCATATCGACGCGGATCGCCGCATAGCCTTTGGCCGCTAGACCCGGATGCAAGATCGCGTCGTCGCCGCGGTGCCGGTCGCGGCGTCGATAGGGCAGGTATTCGAGAATCGCGGGAACGGGATCTGCAGTTTCAGGCAACCATAATCGGGCCGCCAGCCGGCAGCCGTCTTTCAGGACGATCCAGACGGTCTCTCGGGCGGGCATGGCTTCCTATCAGGGTGAGAGGACACATTGGCCCAACTGATACATGGCAGGTTGCCGATCAAGGTGACGTTTCCGACCTCACGCATCAGATAGCCGACAGAAAGCGGCGTCGGTCCGCATCGTCATTGTGCAGAATTCTCCGCAGCACAAATTAGGGGCACGCTGTGATGGCGGCGGCTTTGGGGACGCAACTAACTTAGCTGCTGTCTCTCGCGCTCCGCTCCGGCGGCGCATTAGCCCCCGCTGTGAAGGGCCATGCCTTCTTTGTCTACGCCATCAATGATCTGATTGACCTCGACCACGCCGTTATCGTCGCGTGCAGGCCTCTCGCGCGATCCGTCAGGCGGAAGCGGGCGCAGCGCGCACCCTTATCGGTTGTATTGCTCTTTATAGAGGAGATGATCGAAAACACCGCGCAAACCGACGAAAATTGCCCTGCGGAGCGCTCCACGGCGCCTCAGGGCACAGGCGATCCCGTCGTTGTTTCTGATGCCGCGCCGTCGGCCGAGGGCACCGCCTTCCCCGCTCCGCTTCCGGAAGAACGTGCCTCGCTGCCCGCGCATCTCGATCGTCTCGCCGGCCGGGCGCGCGACTATGCCAAGGCGTCGAGCTCGGCGAATACGCGGCGCGCCTATGCCGGCGACTGGGCACACTTTTCATCGTGGTGCCGGCGCCAGGGGCTGGAGCCTCTTCCCCCCTCCCTGCAGGTCGTCGGGCTCTATATCACCGCCTGCGCCTCCGGCGCCGCGATTCCCGGTGGCAAGGCGAACTCCGTGTCCACCATCGAGCGCCGGCTCTCGGCGCTGACCTGGAACTACGCCCAGCGCGGCACACCGCTCGATCGCCGCGACCGCCACATCGCTACCGTGCTCGCCGGCATCCGCAACACCCATGCCGCCCCGCCCCGTCAGAAGGAGGCGGTGCTGCCCGAGGACCTGATCGCCATGCTGGAGGTGCTGGAGCGCGGCACGCTGCGCGGCCTGCGTGATCGCGCCATGCTGCTGCTCGGCTTCGCCGGTGGCCTGCGCCGCTCGGAGATCGTCGGGCTCGATGTGGGGCGCGAGCAGACGCAGGACGGGCGCGGCTGGATCGAGGTGCTCGACAAGGGCATGGTGGTGACGCTGCGCGGAAAAACCGGCTGGCGTGAGGTCGAGATCGGCCGCGGCTCGGCGAACGTCACCTGCCCGGTGGTCGCACTGCAAACCTGGCTCAAACTGGCGAAGATTGCCCATGGCCCGCTGTTTCGCCGCGTGACTGGCCGGGGCAAGGATGTGGGTGTCGACCGCCTCAACGACCGCGAGGTTGCCCGGCTGGTCAAGCGCACGGCGCTCGCCGCCGGGGTGCGCGGCGATCTCACCGAGAGCGAGCGGGAAGAGAAATTCGCCGGTCACTCGCTGCGCGCCGGTCTCGCCTCCTCGGCGGAAGTCGACGAGCGCCACGTCCAGAAGCAGCTCGGCCACTCCTCTGCCGAGATGACCCGTCGCTATCAGCGCCGGCGCGACAGATTCCGCGTCAATCTCACCAAGGCCGCCGGACTTTGAGGGCCCCCCTGCTTCGGAGAAGGGCAAATCAACGCCAAGACAATTGATCCTTCGGAAGCCGACCGCTGGGGTCGAAGACGGCTACCTTGTGCGGTAGATCCGGACCCCATCTCCAAAGCACCAGATTGTTATCGTCTGCTTCGGCGCCGGGCGCGAAGCTCGGCACGCATATGCCCGCAATGCCCCGTGCTTTGAGCCGATCATAAACCGACCACGAGGCTGGACGATCGCCATCGGCAAGGGCCGAGGCCCATGCACAAGCCATGTCATCGAACGCGATCGCGCGCTCTCCCCTCCCCTCTTCGGTCGTCAGATCGGCAATGTCCTCGCAGTCGACTTCGTAGGAGCACAGCACGCAAGGATCGATCCGGTGCGCAAATCCCTGATTAGCCTCCTTGACCGCCGTCATGATGCTCAAACCGAGATAAAGCGCTGGAATGCCCTTTGGATTGAAGCGGGCGCCCCTGATCGCCGCGCCATCCCCGGACGTGGGCTTGAACGCCCATCGCGGATCATGCGCCCGGTAGCAGGTTCCAACGAACCTCACGCAAATCCGCCGACGGCCATATGGTCGAGATAGTCGCGAACGGCTGCGGCCTTGCCATCCTTGACGAGCGCCTCCGCAGTCCGCCCCCCAAACGCCGGCAGCGGTTGAGCTCGATACCAGGCCATGGCCTGCTCCTTGCCCCCGGCCCAATCCGAGACCCGGCTGATGATTTCGAGCATTTCGCGGAGCCTGCCCTGCGTTCTCTGAGCACGGCTACGCTCAACGCGATAAAGCGTCTCACGGGCAAGACCGGCCGTTTCGGCAAGCTGAGACTTGGACATGCCGAAACCATCCGCGAGTTCATTCACCGCGATCCGACCGGCTCGATCCATATAGGTCAGAACCAAAGATCCAGCCTCGATTGGAGCTTTCTCAGCCTGCGCCATCAAAGCCTCCCGCCATACCCACATCCATATTTCCATGACAACATATATGGCAGGCTCGAAGGGAGTTCAACGCGTAGCCGCGATCCGGTGCCAACTGCGCCTGCTGAGACAACCTCAAACGATCGGTTATCCGTATCTTCAACATCTGGAATTCCGCGCCTGAACGATCTCTCGCACGCTCCAAATAGCCGCCGACACTCAAAATCGCGCTTCCCGTCGACCACAGGGCCGGCTGGTCGACTATTCTTGCTCGCACCAAATCGGCGTCGTAGACGACCCTCGAAACAAGGGCACCATGCGCATTGCGGTGACCGGTGCGCATGGCACCGGCAAGAGACGACGTTGATCGACGACTTCGTAGCCATGTATCGCGACTCCGAGAGCGTGCCGGAGCCCTATTGGCTTCTCGAGCTGGGAGACATGCCTTTCGCCAACGGGGCAACGACAACCGACCTCGAATATCAGCCCATGGAAAGCTGCAAGCTGGTTCTCGCTCATACTGGTGAGCGCGAGGTGATTTTCGATCGATGCCCGCTCGACTTCCTCGCCTATCTCTCGCATTACCCTCGGCTCATCCGCCGCGGCACCGATCCCAGATTTTGCCGCGTCAATGGATGGAGGAGGTAAGCTCCTCCCTGAAAAGGACGAACGCGACTCGGTAATGAACAGACCAGATTGTTGTGCTTACCGACTTGACCTCCTGATCCTTTCGCAGCTTCTCCAAGATCACATTCCCGGTCCATAGTCAGCGCTCCAGCCTGGTCTCTCGATCGACTCGGCATAATTCTTGATTTCGACATCGTGGCGAGTCAGCAATTGGCGGAAAGCCGTCAGGAAAGAACACACGATCGTCTTGAATGGCTCGAGGATTCTCGACAAAAAGCGCTTCCGCAAATTATGGATCTCTGGATTATAGTGGATTTTCCACTCACCCGGTCTGGCGTTCTCTATTGCTGTAATTTCCCCCGCCAATAACGCCTCAACCCCTATCTCCACGGCCTCCATGGCTTTTCGCCGTTCCTGGGCCGCCTTGTCACGTTCCGCGATGATAGAGGCGAGCAGCCCACGAAGCCCCGGCCGAACATGTACACTTAATTCCGCCAGTTCCCGGTGCCGGGGAGTCCCGATCAAATCCGCGCGCAGCGTCAGCTTGGCCTTACCGCCGGGCTGCTTGTCGGCGCTTATGATCTCGCCATTCTGACAGGCCGACAGCATGGCAGATTCGGCTCTTTCCTGTAGGTCCAGATCGGCTTCGCGCTTTCTCAGCCTCTCCGCCCGTTCACGAAAGATGTCTGCGTGCACGTGCTGCCGCTGGGTCTCACGCTTCGGCTTTCCCCTCTTCAACCTCGGGTCAATGTACGCACAGGCCCACCGTCCCCATGAATCCTGAAGAGCTTCGAAAGACTTGAGAATCCCTTCTCGTCCCTGCAACTCCTTTTCTCGGGCTGCGAGCCCTTCCAAGGCCGACTTAACGGAAACGGTCAGTTTTAAAGGGCGCCCGCGCCCGCCCGCCTGCATGGCGGTCGGACAGAGGTACAGGTCCACGATCCCTGAGCCCGCTTCATCGACATCCAGCCGTGATGCGATCAATGCCTCCGGACCGAACTCAGCCTTTGCCCATGCCTGAGCCTGGTCGAAGAGAGCGCGCACCCGCGGATTGTTAGGGTCGCGAGGGTCGCCAGCCTCCACGAGCACCTCTGGTGATATGATTGCGATCACGTGAGCCATAATCGCCGCGTTCTTCCCCTCGACAGCCCCTGTCCTCTGCTTGAACGCCTTAAACGCGGCCTCCAGGGCAAGCGGATCCTCGGCGCAGTACTGGCTTGCCGCCAGATTGCCAGGCGTACGGGCGGCGTCGACACGCCTTTTGCTGGTCTCGTCCATGCGGCGGCCATGAGCTTCTGCGGCACGAATGGCGGCCATGTTCCGGAAGCGCTGCAAACGAACGGCGACGAAAGCTTCCATGACGGTTATCCCATTTATGGGATAACACACTATCCCCTATTGTCCTGCGGTCAACCGGCTCCGCCTTAGGAGTGTGGAAGGGCGCACCCTTCACCGCAAAGAGGTCATTCCCATCCCCTACGTTACCGTATGGCAATGCGTGTAACTCTCCTTCTCGGGACCAAATGGCTCCGATAGGGCCTTAAGCCTGCCAAAAGGGCGTTGTTGGCCGCGTTATCGTTGTCGCTGGTCCCACTGGGTCCGTGAAAACGGTGCCCACCCGACCGTCATCCGTCACCGCGATTTCTCACACGGCGTAGGGAGCCGTCACTGCGCGCGCGCATTCCACGACGTGGAGGCACTTCCAGCGCCCCCGCGCCGCCTCTGTCATCCCATTCGCTCTCAGTCCACCTCCCGGACGGCGAGCGGCACAGAATCAACCCAAACGCCCGGAAGTCATTGCGTCTGCACAGGCTTTCGGCCTGATGCAATTCTTTGCAATAGAATTGCATACTATAGAAAAGTAATAGCAACCCATTGTCATATAAGACGTTCTTCTGAAATGGCACACTTCGCGCCCCAAATCGGCTGATGCAGTTCTTCCATGAACAGCGGCGCAGCCTCTTTGTCTGGAACGCCGGCTCGCTTACCAGTCCCGGCTGGGACGCCGCCGGCGCGATCGGATACATCGGCATCGCCGCGCCGGCCATCGCGCAGTTGGGCGGCATTCGGCGTTTCCGGTCCCGGCTGCTCGTCACTCCGCTGCTCGGAGCGACCCTCCTGTGGTTCGCGGACCAGCTCACGCCGATCAATCCGCTGAGCCCGACCGAACTTACGCCCGCGCGAATTCGCTCGATCCGCGAGAGCGTGGGATCGCGGAAGGCATTCGAGGAGATGGCGGGGATCCCGGCCAGAACTATTGACGAATATGAAATGAGGTCGCCGCCGACCGGATGCCGCCACACAAGCTCTGTTCCGTGTCGTCGAGCGCGAAGCGGAGGCGATCCACCGTGCTCTCATCGCGGAAGGCCGGGTAGCATGATTCAGCTGTTAAGCAGGCAATGAACAGGCCGCAGCGGCCATCGACAGAGGACGCGCTGGTCGTCCGACCGAGTGCCGCCGCATGGTGCCTCTTGCGTTGGCCCTTTACCTAGAAGACGAATGGCGGACCCAAACAGGACGGCTGGGGCGAAGAAACGGCGCAGTCGTGTCCATGCAATAGGTTCGACGACCATTTGCATGGCACATCGGCTAAGGGCACGTGAACGGACGGTCTGCTCAGTCAAGCTCTGCGGGCTTCAGGCGTATTCTCGCCGGCTCTGGATCGAATTCGACGCTTTCGCCATCGCCATCCTTCTGGCGGATCCGATCGCTGATGGACCGAGGTGGTGCTGCGAGTGCTTGCCAAGCCGGGTAGGACAAGAGGACATAGGCGGGCTTGCCGTTCTCATCGACGATGAACACAGCGCCCTGCGCGGCGGCCTTCAGGGCGCGGGCGAGGTTGTCGTCCAGAACCTGCAGGGTCAGGGTCGTATCCATCTACACCTCGCTCCGCTGTCGCCTGGAGTTTGTAGCGTGTTCTCTTCGGTGTCGAACAAGAGGCCTCAAAGCTCGACAATGAGAGTGGGATTGAAGCCGGGGTTCTGCGGCCCATACCCCATGGGATTGGCCAGAATGCGGGTGTTACCGATCCGGTAATCGGCATTTGCGTGAAGATGGCCATGCACCCAAAGCTGCGGCTGCAACTGTCCGATGAGCGAGGTGAGGTTGCTGGCATAGGCGCCGTGATAAATCCATTTCTTCGGTCCATAATCAGGCACCGAGAGCTCGGACGGGGCATGGTGGGTGACCACGACATCGGCACCACTGGTGGCGAGAAAGGCGACGCTTTCCTGGTGCCGCTGGAGTGCCTGTTCGGGGGCGAACGGTTGGTCAGAGTCCCGGGTGCGGATGAGCCGAAAGTCATTCACATATTGGCGGGCATTTTCCATGGCATCCACCGGCTCGGTGTTGACCGCGAAATCGCTCCACAAGGTGGCGCCAGCGAAGGTGAGCCCGCCAAACCGGATGGTCTCATTCTCGAGGAACAGGACGTCATAGCGCGGTGCCGCCTCGCGGGCAGCTTCCAGCTCGTGCTCGATCACCCGGTGATAGAAGGTGTGATTGCCGGCGACCGTCAGAATGGGCGTTGAGGGAATGAGGTGGCGCAGCCATCTAAAGCCGTCTTCGCTACCTTCACAGACATCGCCGGCGACGATGACCAGATCGACATCCAGTCCGACCACGATGTCATGCGCCGGGCGAAGCACGTCGAAATGCACGTCGGAGAATATCTGTACGAGCATAGGGCCGCGCAGTCCTTCGGCTGAAATTGGGGGCGTCGTCAGCGAGAGGCAGGGAGGGGAGCCGCGAGATCGTGCCGGATCACATGTACGTCGACATTGATGGCGCGGGCGAGGGCACGCAGCAGTCTCGTGGCATCATCGGCGGCTCGGTGTCGGGGCGCATTGCGCTCTACGAAACGGCGTTGCCGATACCATTGAGCCGCTTCCAGCTCCGCGAGTGCCAGATCAAACGGCAATATCTCGAAGCGGCGTGAGATCCCAGCGGCGGCAAAGAGCTTATCGATCCAGTGGCTATCGAGAGACGCAGCGTCGGAGAATGCGGAAGGAGCGGCCAATGTGTTCAGGCAAGGCGCCGCCGTTTCAACCGGCACCCCCTTTTGTAGCTCTGCCTGAGCGATACCGTGAAGGTCGGCGGATCCATCATCCCAATCCCCGAGGAGCACCCATTCTTGAGTGGGCCGGATGAGGCTCGACCAGACCTCGATTGGATGGGAAGGGCCCGGCCAGATGGCGACCGCGACTTCGATGGGGGTGGAATGTGGCGTGACGCTGGAGGCCTCCAGATCGATCATACGCAGCGGCCATGGCATGGTTCGGGGAGGTAGGCTCATGGTGGGGTGTCTGGCTCCAGGGCCGCGTGTGCCCCATCCGTGGTGTCTGCTACCGATGAGGTTGCCTCGCATACGTCGACATAGCCGCGCTTCAGCTTCTGACACTTGAGCACGATCAGAGCCCGTTCGGCAGCTGATCGATCGTCGAACAGGTCGATGCGTGAGCGGCCCTGCGTGCCTATGCGGCCCCACGCGCGCCGCAAGGCCGTGCCCGGAAGCAGCGATGGCTCGACCGAGGCAACATAGAAGCGCGCCATGTTCCGCGAAGGGTCGATACGGCGCAGATGGAGGTGGGTCTCACAAAATGTGCTCATGGGACGAGTGTCACGCCAGCCGCACCACGCGTCCAACGCGTTTTGTGAATCAATGAAGGCGGTCGATTCATATCGGCAATGGATCACCGGGCTGAATCGGACTCGGCCGCAAGCTCGACTGTGAACGGCGACTGGACGGTTCGTATCCGCGTGCCCGTCGCCACTCTCACCGGAGGTGAGCGGCGGCTGGTCGGCGCCGCGACGCGTCGGGGCAGGTCCGGCAGCGAAAAGTAGCCAAGCCTGTGCCGGGCTGTAAGATGGGCGGGGCTGTCTTTCCGCTGAACCGGCTGCATCGCGACGGGATGCCCTTTTTCATTCATGCTCCGATCCCTGCGGCTGGGCATGTTCTCGCAGGAGATCGACCGTGCCCAAGCGCCAAGGGACGTTTCCACCCAAGCCAGAGCCTCCCGCAGCGAGCGCCCCCCGTGCCGAGCTCGGTGAGGAGGAAGCGACGATCCGCATCGGCGATTTCCCGCAGCTACGTCTCATCGCCTGGAACATGGATCCCGACATGCGGCTCACCGCGAAAGGCGCCCTCTCGCTCTATGAGCGAAATTGGCGGCATGTCGATCAGGGGAACATGCCGCCCCATGAACGCGAGCTTCTGGAGCGCCTGATCCTCACAGCCGGGAACGGCGTGCTCCATGTCTGAGACCGGGGACAGCCAGCGGATCGCGGAGCTGCTCGGCGCCTTTGACGCGACGCTGCTTGAGAAAGCCGGATGTTATCTCGGCGGCGGCGCGGCCCTCGTCCTCGCCTTGGGCGAGTACCGGCAACTGAACAACGTCAATTTCATGTGCAACTCGGCCGAAGGCTACCGCCTGCTGCGCAACACCGTTCAGGATACGCATCTCGGAGCCTTGCTGACGCGTTCCCTGCCGATTGTGCGAGAGGTGCGGACGTCGGCCTATGTCGTGAGCACCTTCCTTAAAGTGCAGGGAGCCCCGATCAAGGTGGATTTCGGGTGGGAGATCCGGGTTGCCATCTCAGGCACCTTTGACGCTGCCCTCGGCATTCCCGTGCTCTCGCGCGTGGACATGTACGCGGAAAAGCTGCTGGCCAATGCCGATCGAGGCTTGGACCGGTCGACCGGAAGCCGCGACATCATCGATTTGGCGATGATGATCAGGAACTGGGGGCCGATCCCTCGGATGTCGTGGGAGAAGGTGCGGCAAGCCTATGGCGATTACGCCGTCAGGGCCTTCGATGACGCGCGCGACCTGATCCGTGACCGGCAGTACCTGTCAGATTGCCTGCGCTCGTTGCGCATGGACCCAGCCCTCGCAGACGGGCTGCCGGAGATTCTGGATCGACATGCCCCGCGGTGTTCAATGCCGGACGATGGGCCAGCGTGAGTTGGTATGGTCTCGATCGGGAGTGCGCCGCTGCAAAGGCCGCCTGAGCCGCACTTAATTACCTTCCTCTGTATCATGAAACGATACATTCCATTGACTTTGGGATGTATCGCTATATGATACTTGCATCGCGAGGGCGGCAATGATCGTTTCGACCAAAGGCAAGTTCGTCGAGGCGGTCATCGCCGGCAAGGCGCCGAAGGGATTCCCCGCCGACATCCTCCGCAGCGCCGAGCGCCGCCTGCGTGCCGTTGATGCCGCCGTCGTGCTGGACGATCTGCGCTCCCCGCCGGGCAACCACCTGGAAGCGCTCTCGGGGGACCGAGCCGGCCAGCATTCGATCCGCATCAACGATCAATGGCGCATTTGCTTCCGCTGGACCGAGGCAGGCCCTGCGGACGTTGAGATTACCGACTATCACTGACCAGGAGGTCGCCATGGCTGTGAACTTCGCTCGCCCCATGCATCCCGGAGAATTTCTCCGCGAAGAGTACCTCGTTCCGCTCGACATGAGCCCCGGCAGGCTCGCCAAGGCACTTGGCCTGCCGCGTACGCGCATCGAGCGCATCGCGCGCGAGGAGATTGGCATCTCGACCGACACCGCACTCCGGCTTGCCCGCTTCTTCTCGACGACGCCGGGTTTCTGGCTCAACCTCCAGCAGGCCTATGACGTCGAGACCGAGGCGCCGAAGCTGGCGGCCGATATCGCCAGGATCGAGCCTTACGCGCCTGTTGGACAGGCGGCCTGAGGGGGCACCGTCAGCCTTAAGTCGCAGTCGGCGAGGGAGGCCGGCATGCAGAGCTAAGCTCAGCTTTGTCGAGACGGTCGACCCATTGACGCTAACGTTGCTTTAGCCGCCCCCAGATGTTGCCGGCCCGCGTGGGGGGCGACTCCGGCGGCACGCCGCCGGCGATCCGGGCGCAGCGGTTTCGATCCACGCACCCGCGTGGGGGCGACTGCCCCTCAAGTGGAGTTGATGCCGTTGAACAGCACGTGGGGTTGCCCACGTGAGCAGGCCTCCACCCTCGCCTCCACACAAAAGACGGCTCTCAGCATGTCCGTGCAGATCACATCCGCGCTGGCGCCACAGGCCTGCACCCTTCCGCCGGCCATAACCAGGGCCTTGTCCGTGAAGCGAAGGGCGAGGTTAATGTCATGCAGGGAGATGATGACGAGCGCACCCTGTGTACGGGCGAAGGTGCGCAGAATTTCCAGCACCTCAAGCTGTCGGTGAAGGTCCAGCGCGCTCGTTGGCTCATCCATCAGCAGCACGCGCGGTTGTCGCACGAGGGACTGGGCGAGAGAGGCAAGCTGGCGCTGCCCGCCGCTCAACGCATCGAGCCCCCGAAACGCGAGATCGGTGAGCCCCAGTTGTTCGAGCACCGCGTCCACCCGCTCCAGAACCGCCTCGGGCACCGTCCATAACGCGCCGCGACGGGCGGACACGACCACCGACTCATAGACGGTAAGGGCGGGCGCGGCCGCCGAATCCTGCGGCAGATAGCCGATGTCCTCCGGACCCGCGCCTTTAAGCTCCAGCCGCCCCGTGCCCGGCAGCACGCCCGCCATCCGCTTCAGCAGGGTTGATTTTCCGGACCCGTTCGGCCCGAGCAGGGCCACGACCTCGCCGCCGAAAAAGGCCGGCGTGGTCACGCCCTTCAGCACGGGCCGGCGACCATAGGAGGCTGCCACATCCACAAGCCGGGCGGAGAGGGGCTCGGTCATGGGCGCACCCGGACGCTGCGCAGGATCAGAAACACGAACAGCGGCACGCCGATGATGGCCGTCACGATCCCGATGGGCAGGATCGTGCCCGGCACCAGAGTCTTGCTGAGGATGGAACTGGCCGAAAGCAGCACCGCTCCACACAAAGCGGAGGCCGGGAGGAGAAACCGCTGGTCTTCGCCGATGAGCAGGCGTGCCATGTGCGGACCCACGAGGCCTATAAAGCCGATCGTACCCACGAAACTGATGGGCACGGCCGCCAGAAGGGCCACCAGTGCCATCGTCTCGAGTTTCAGCCGGCGCACGCGGATGCCGAGGCTCGCCGCGCGCTCCTCGCCGAGGCGCAGACTGGTCAGCGCCCAGGCGCGCCTCATGAAGACGGGGAAAATAAGCACCGCCGCCGCTGTGCAGATCGCCAGTCGCTCCCATGTGGCCTTCGTCAGGCTGCCCATGGTCCAGAACACGATGGCGGCGATGGCCTGTTCGGACGCGAGATACTGCACCAGGGTCAGCAAGGCGTTGAAGGAAAAGACAAGGGCGATGCCGAGAAGGATCACGCTCTCCGTCGTGACGCCCCTTTGCAGGCTGAACACATGGATGATGCCGGCCGCCAGCAGGGCCATGGCAAGGGCATTCAGCGGCACCATGATGCCCATGAGCGCGGGCACCAGCGATACGCCAAAGGCCAGCGCCAGGGAGGCGCCAAAGCCGGCTGCCGCCGAAATGCCGAGCGTGAAGGGAGACGCGAGGGGGTTGGCGAGAATGGTCTGCATCTGCGCCCCGGCCACGGCGAGGGACGCGCCCACCACCACGGCCATGAGGGCGGTTGGCAGGCGCAGGCTCCACAGCACTGCAACGACTTCGGGCGGAGCCGCAGCCGGCGAGAGAAGGGCACGGAGGACATCCGCCGGCGAGAAGCGTGCCGGCCCCAGAGCAAGGTCGAGCGTCACCGAGACGAGCAGGGCCAGGGTGATAAGGGCCAGCAGAAGCTGCTTGCGGCGTGTGCGGGCGCGAAAGGTCGCGCCGAGGCTTGCGGCCGCCGCGCCGCCGCGCAGGCTGGCGCTCACGCGGCCACCGCATCGCCGCCAACGGCGATGATGTCCTCCTCGCTCATGCCGCGCCGCCAGTGGGAGAAGGCCACCACCTGCGCCGCCGGAAGCTTCACCTCATCGCGCAGGAAGTGCCGGAGGGTGCGGAATTCATGGAACTCGCAGCCGATCCAGACGGACAGGTCAGCCCGATCCGCCTCCCAGTCCAGCAGGCGGATCGCCGCCGCGAGGGGCTGCGTATCCGGAAGCTCATTGCGGAGCAGCCAGCGGACCTCCATGCCGGATGGTGCCCGCAGGGGCTGCCGCTCAGCAGCATCGGCGACAGAGATCAGCGCCAGGCCGCGCGTCTCTTTCGGCGCGTCCTCAAGGATGCGGGCAATGCCCGGCAGGCCCGTCTCGTCGCCGGCCAGAATCATCCGCCGGGCAGGCTTCGGGCCATGGGCGGCAGGCCCCAGAGCGCCCACCACGTCGCCGGGGCGGGCGCGCCGCAGCCAGCGGGCGCCCGGCCCCTCGCCACCATGATCGAAGAAATCGATCCAGAGCCGGCCGGCTGACGCATCCACGTGCCGAAGGGTATAGACGCGCGAGCCGAGCCGCTGCACGCCGCCGGGCCACTGGATGAGGCCGGCATCGTCCAGCAGCGGCCATTCGGGAAACACCGCGTCCTCGGGCTGGAACAGGAGGCGCGTGTGGATCTGCTCCCCGGTGGCGAACCGTCCAAGATCCGCGCCGTCGAACATCACCCGCCGCATGCGGGGCGTGAGCACCTGAATCTCGCGGACCGTGAGGATGCGCAGATCGGGCGGGAGAGTGGCGCCCGCAACGTCTCCCTCCCATCGGATATCCAGTTGCTCGCTTTTGGCGACAAAGCCGATGAGGCCGGTGATCGCATGCCGAACGCGGTTGAGCTCCGGCCCCGTTACGGCGCGCACATGGATGGTGAGCGTCCCGTCCCCCGGCTCCAGCCGGGCTTCGCCGAAGGAGGAGCGGGCCACATGGGCGCCATCCTCGGCGGCCACGGCCATGTCGTGTGCCGCCAGAGAGTCCAGGATCGCCTCCAGGAAAGCGGCGATGCGGGGAAAGGCGACGGTGGTGCTGGCTGAAAGCATTGGCGGGCCTCACGCATCGGTTTTCAGGAACTGGCCAGGCTGACCCAGAGGGGCATCGCGACCGGAACGGAGAGAAAGCGGCGGTTGAGTTCGTCGAGTGTCTGGTCCGGATGGATGGCGCCGCACCGCTCCGGGTGCAGCCAGGTCGCCATGCGCTCCACGAACAGGATGTTGAGGGGGCGAATGGCGACCAGCCCGGTCCAGACGCCATAGACGCGCCGGTCGCGTACCGCCGTCAGAAGGTCCATGCCTGCTCGCACGGTGAGTGGCGCCAGGCCGTTGCGTGCGGCGTCCGCAGAAAGGCCCGGCGCGATGGGCGGACGCGTCCCTTTGGCGAAGGCGCCGCCTGCGGCCACGTAGACATCCGGCTGCTCGGCGATGAGCTGCTCCACATGCAGCTTCTGGAACCAGGGGGCCGTGGCCGCGTCCAGGTTCCTGCCGCCAGCGAGGGCCAGTAGTTCGCCCCAGACCATGCGGCCTGCAGCCCAGCAGCAGTCGTCATAGGTGGACTGCACTTCCAGATAGACCTTCCGCGCTGGGGCTCCCTCTATGCAGGCGGCCACCGCCGCAAAGCGTCCGGTGAGGAAGGTGAGCAGACGATCGGCCTGTTGCTCGCGCCCCAGCAGGCGGCCCCACATGCGCAGCACGGCGGCCAGATCGTCGCTCCCATTGCGGCCGATGCCACTGCTCGCGCTGTCGCTGAACACCACGGGAATGCCGAACGCAGCAAGCTGCGCCGCACTCTCGCCATTGCTGCTTTCCGCGTTGCGCGTGGTCACGACCAGATCGGGCTTAAGCGCCACGATGCGTTCCACCGAGACGCTGCCGGGTGCGAGTCCGCCAATAACGGGAATGTCGCGCCCCGCCTTTGCCTTTAGGGCCGCCAGCAACACGTCGCTGTCGAGCACCTCCGGCGCCGCCCAGCCGGCGATGCGGCGCATGGGGTCGGGATCAAGCAGGGCGATGGTCACGGCGTCGCGCGCATCCATCAGCACAATGCGCTGCGGCGGGGCGGGAAGCGTCAGGCTCCGGCCCAGCATGTCGGTGATGCGCACCGACGGGACCGCCGCTGCCGGCAGGGCACTGAGAGCCAGGCCGGCAAAGGTGCCGGACAGGAGCCGGCGGCGGCTGATCCCTTGCATCACCATGTCTTGCGCAGGCCCGCCAGGAAGGTGCGGCCGGTGCCGTACTGACAGTAAATGTCGTAGGTGCAACTGGTGTAATAGGTGGTGTCCGCGATGTTGCGCACATCCAGCGTCGCGGTGACGCCCTTCAGGCGGTCGCTGAACTGGCCGAGATCGTAGCGCAGCGAGGCATCGAACAACGTGTAGCCGTCAACCTCGATGGTGTTGGCATCGTCGGCATAGCTCGGGCCCATCACCCGCACGCCACCGCCCGCCGTCAACCCGTTCAGCACGCCGGTGGTGAAGCGGTAGTTCAGCCAGAGCGAGCCGAAATAGTCCGGCACCGCCTGCGGCCGCTTGCCGACATAGTCCGCCACATTGGAGGCCGTTACCTTGGTGTCCAACAGGGTGACGGCGCCAATCATCTCGAGATTGGCGCTCAGATCCGCCCGCGCCTCGAATTCCACGCCGCGGGAGCGGATCTCGCCGGTCTGGACGTTGAAGCCGAGCACCGGGCCGGGCGTGAGGACATTCTGCTGGCGGATGTCGAAGGCGGAGAGGGTGAAGAGCGCATCCATAAAGGTCGGCTGGTACTTCACGCCGATCTCGACCTGCTGCGCCTCGGTCGGCACGAAGGGCTGTCCCTCGGCATCGACACCAATGACCGGCTCGAACGAGGTGGAGTAGCTCGCGTAAGGCGCCACGCCGTTGTCGAACAGGTAGAGCAAGGCGGCGCGATACGTGGTGGCGGAAGAGGACTGATCCGAAGTGCTGCCGCCGGCAAGATGATTGTCGGTTTCCTGCGTCACCCAATCCTGCCGGATGCCCAGCACCGCCCGCCAGTTTCCGAGCGCGATCTGGTCCTGCAGGTAAAGGCCCGTCTGCTGGAGGATCTGCGTGTTGTCGATGAGGGTGAGGAAGGGCCCCGGCGCCACCCCATAGACGGGGTACACCACGTTGAGGCTCGGGGCCGCGCCCCATTGATAGGTCCAGTCGCTGGTGAACCACTGATAGTCGAGCCCGGTGATCACCTTGTGGCTGAGCGGCCCAGTGCCGAAGGTGAAGACCGCGCTGTTATCCGTGGCGACACCGCTCGCCTGCTCGGTGGAGATAACCGCCTGCCGGGGGATGATGCCGTCGGCGCTCATGGGGCCGGCCATCTGGATGCCCTGCAGGTCGCTGGACACCTCTGAATAGCGGGTGCTGGAGCGGATCTCGAACCAGTCGGTGAAACGATGTTCGAAGGAATAGCCGATGCCGCCCTGCTGGCGCGTGTACCCGTCGAAGTCGGGATCGCCGACATTGACGGTCGGGCCGAGGAAAGCGCGGTACTGCGGCGGCGCGAGGAAGGTGGGGTAGATCGAATTGAAGTAGCCACCTTCGGGGTCGTTCTCATAGAATGCGCTGATCGTCAGCCGCGTGTCGGTGCTCGGCTGCCAGGTGAGCGAGGGGGCAACGCCGAAGCGCTGCTCGTCGACATCGTCATATTGGGTGCCCGAGGTGCGGCCGATGGCGGAGAGGCTGTACTGCCACACGCCCGCCTCGTCGAAGGCGCCTTGAGTGGTGAGCCCCGCCTGCAGGCGGCCATAGGAACCTGTCTCGACCCGCAGCTCATTATAGGGAACAGCGCTCGGTTGGCGGCTGACCATGTTGACGAGGCCGCCAGGGCTGACCTGCCCGTACAGCACGGCGGACGGCCCCTTGAGCACATCGATGCGCTCCAGCAGGAAGGGGTCGATCTGGAACTGGCCGAAGGCCTGGCCGCGCGGAAGGCGAAGCCCATCGAGAAAGCCGACGAAGGTCGTCGACGTGCCGAAGCCGCCGAAACCTCGCAGGAAAAGTCCGTCAAAACGGTTCGTCGCATCGGGCGTGAAAACGCCCGCCGTGTACTGGAGCGCACCGGCGACCGTCTGGGGATTCTGATCGTCCAGCTGCTTGCGGCTAATGACGTCTACCGATTGCGGCGTCTCGATGAGCGGCGTCTCGGTCTTGGTGGCGGCGGAATCCCGCCGTACGACGATCGTCTCGTCGGAGGCGCGTTCGCCATCGCCCTCCACCGTGACCGGCGGCAGCACGATGGCCTCTTCGGCGCTGGCGATGAACGCGACGGAGCCAAGCAATATTGTAGTCATTCCAAATAAAACGCTGCGTCCACCGTGCGTTCGCATTGTAGTGTCCCGTCTGGCGATGCCTTATGTCTCTGGATTCTGCGCATAACAGAAACGGGACGATAACGTCCAGTTAATTTCCAGCGCTGTCGGATCACCGCCACAAGGCTGTTGCCAAGCAGCAACGGAACGCTTGCGTTTGGTTATTGAGCAAGGTTAGATGCGTTCTAAATAATTCTTCGCGGGGGCAGATGACGCAGCAACGGGCAGAGGCGCGGGTGGTGCCAAGCAGCAAGGTGAGGGTACGCGAGGCGGTTGCGGCTCCGGTACCGGCGCGCGGCGGGCGGCCGACCAAGAAGGCCGCGGAGGAGCTCGGGCATCGGATCCTCGCCACGGCCGCGCGCCTGTTCTCCACCCAGGGGTTCGCCGCCACCACAATGGAGCAGGTGGCCACGGCATGTGGAGCCGGCAAGGACACTATCTATCGCCGCTATCCCTCGAAGGCGGCGCTGTTCACGGCGCTGATGGACCAGTTGCGCGCCAGCGTGGTCGCCGAGATTGATGCGGCGCTGGAGCCGGAGAGCGCGCCGCTGGACCGTCTCAAGTCCTATGCCCGCCGCCTGCTGGCCATCAATTTGCGCCAGGATATGCTGGCGCTCAATCGCGTGGCGTTGGCGGAGGCCGTTCCCTCTGGCGGGGTACGGGCGCCAGCGGGCGAGGACGATCCCTTCATGGTCCGGTTCGCCCATCTTGTGGCGGCGGCGCAGGCGGAGGGCGAGCTTGCTACGGGAGATGCCCTGTTCATCGCCGACCAGTTGCTCTACGCCACTTCCATCAAGCCGATGATCCGCGCGATGCTGGGCGACGAAAGTTTCGCCGAGACCAGCGCGCAGGACCGCTATTTCGAACAGGCATGGTCACTGGTCCTGGCTGGCGTGGCGCGGTCCTGAGCTGGGTGGCTTGCTTCGCCGATTAACTTAGGGTGGACACCATCTCTGCCGCTCTCCACCTGCTAGTTGAACGGCCCCGGCTCCAACGGAGGGCCTCTGGTTTAAGCCGTCCAGCCTTTGCTCGTCGAGCACCGGGCAGAAGAAGGCGCCAGGGTGACGCCCGAAGCGAGTCACCTGACCAGCATAGAACGCTTGTGGGAGACGGCGATGATTGGCGAACCGTGTCGCGCTAGGAGCATACATACCAAATGGTACCACGGAGCGTCGGTTCGGGGGCCGGAAGCAGACTTTCCGCTATTGGGGACTTCAAATGAGAAGCAGACATTTCAATCCGTGTCATCCGAGCGGCAACTTTTCGAACGGATGTAAGTCGCCTGCAGGAAAACGGCGTTCCAGTTCGGTGACCTGCTCACAGGTCAGCGTGCGGGTCTTCTGGCCCTGCAGCATGAGGTACAGCTTGGCGGTCTCCTCCAGTTCCTCGGTCGAATAGACCGCCGAGGCAAGGTCCGTGCCCGCGACTACCGGCCCGTGATTGGCGAGCAAGACCGCGCGATGGTCGCGTGCCTTGTTCGCCACTTCGATAGCGAGGGTCTCTTCGCCCGGCGGGTGATAGGGAATGAGCGGCAGCTTGCCGACGCGCATCACGTAATAGGGCGTGAGAGCCGGCAGCACATCATTCTGGTCGATGCCGCACAGGCAGCTCACCGCGACGGAATGGGTGGAATGCAGATGCACCACCGCCCGCGCCTTCGGCCGCTCGCTATAGATGGCGCGGTGCAGGAAGGCTTCCTTAGTTGGAGGATCGCCGGAGACGAGTCGGCAGTCGGCGTCGAGCTTCGAGATGCGGGCCGGATCGAGATCGCCAAGCGAGGAGCCGGTCGGCGTCATTAGCCAGCCATCCTCGGTGCGGACGCTGATGTTGCCGGTCGAGCCGGAAGTAAGCCCACGGTCGAACAGCGACTTGCCGTGTTTGGCGATTTCCTCGCGCAGCTGCGTTTCGCTCGACATCTTGGCCCTCAGAATGGCGTTGCCAGTGCCCGCTCGAAGAAATCCGGCCCGCCGAAATTTCCGCTCTTCAGGGCGATCTCGAGTGCGGGTTCGTTGATGGTGCGCGTCCAGGGCACGCCGGGCGCAATCTCGCTGCCGATCTCCAGCGCCGTAATGCCAAGAGCCGAGACCACCGCACCCGATGTTTCGCCGCCCGCAACCATGAGACGGGAGACGCCGCCGGCAACCGCCTCGCGCACCAGAGCGGACAAGGCCCGCTCCATCATTTCGCCCGCTCGCTCGCGGCCGTATCGTGCCTGATTGGCTGCAACCTCCGCCGGATCGGCGGAGCCATAGACCACGACGGGCTGTGCGGGGGGCTGCGCGTGCAGCCATTTCGCGGCCTTCTCGACGATGGGCTCACCCGCCGCGATCCCGTCCATATCCAGCTTGTGGTGCGGCCAGATCACCATCGCCCGGCGCAGCTGCTCGCGTGTCGCCGCCGAGCAGCTCCCGGCCAGCACGATGACCCGTCCGCGTGAGGAGGATGTGATGGTGGAGGTTTTGCGTGGCGCCGCAGTGCGTTCCGTCGCGAGGCCTATGGCGATGGCCGAGCCACCGGTGATGAGACGACTGTCGCGCGCCGCGCGGCCGATTGCCATGAGGTCGCTATCGGTGACCGCATCTGTGACGAGATAGCGGATGCCGTCCCGCGCCGCCTGCGCGAAAGCTGAGCGGATCGCCTGCGTTCCTTTGGCGACAACCGCATGCGGCACCAGCCCGACCTTGTAGCGTGACTGTTCGGCCATCAGTTCGACGAGATTGGACCGTCGCATCGGGGTGAGCGGATGGTCCCTCATGGACGAGTTCTGAAGCAGCCTGTCGCCGACGAACAGATGCCCCTGATAGATGGTGCGGCAATTGGTGGGGAAGGCCGGGCACACGATCGCGGGGCCGGCACCGAGAGCATCACCGAGCGCATCTGCGACCGGGCCGATATTGCCTGCCGCGGTGGAATCGAAGGTCGAGCAATATTTGAACAGAATCTGCCCGGCGCCCTGTGTTTTCAGCCACCTAAGAGCGTCGAGCGACTGCTGGACGGCTTCCGCCGCCGGAATGGTGCGCGACTTCAGCGCAACGACGATCGCGTCCGCCGGCGGCAGGGGCTGATCCGGTACGCCTATCACGAACAGCACGCGGCGTCCGTCACGGGCGAGGATGCCAGCTAGATCGGTCGCGCCGGTGAAATCATCGGCAATGGCTCCGAGCACGGTCACGCCCTCTGGTTGATCCGGTCGCGCAGGGCGTTGACGGCAGCGCTTGGGCTGGTGAGCACAGACCGGCCAAGCGCCTGTTCTACTGTTACTTTTGCCCGCGAGGTCGAGAACTGTGCGAGCATGATGGCATCGCAATCTGCGAGTTCGGAGGCACGCTCGGCGACGAGGCGGTTATGGGCTTCGGTGTCTCCAGCCCTCAGCGCCTCGATGGCGCCTTCGACCAGAATGGTCTCGAGCCGGGCATCGCTGCCGACCGCCGCCTCGCGAAACTCGGCCTCCATGGTGGCAATCGCAGGGGCGAAAGTGGCGAGCATGCCGATGCGCTTTCCGGCGCTAAGTGCCTGTACGAACATCGCTTCGTTCGGTTTGAGCACCGGCACCGGCAATCGCTTCGCCGCCTCTTCAATTGCCGGGCCGAAAGCTGAGCAGGTGAAGAGGATGCCGTCGGCGCCGGTCAGCACCGCGTAATCCGCCAAGATATTGATACGGCTGGACATTTCGACCGAAAGCGAGCCCTCCGCGGCGCGGTCGGCGGAGAGGCTGTCCTCCAGCAAATTGGTGCAGCGCGCCTCCGGCCACAGCGCCGCGAAGGCGCTGGTGATCGGCTCGATCGCGACTTCAACGGCGTGGATGAGTGCTATCCTCGGCGACATCTTTGTTACGCCACAAGGGTTTGCGCGGGCTCGCGCAGGAAGGTTTCGTCCTGCAGCCGGCGCAGACGCCACAGCTCGGAGCCGGCCGGCTCCTCGATCATGTCGTAGGTGACGACCGTGCCCGCCGGGATGTCCACGCGCGCCCGATTGCCGGTCAAAAGGGCGGAAATCACCGGATTTCCGGGCGCAATGGGCGCGGCGGGCACAATTCGGGCGCTCAATTGCGGGCTGTGGTCGTTGCCGAACACATCGCCCGCTTTGATGTCGCGCGCGGTCACCTTGATCAGGTCGTAGCGCGGCAGGAAATTATCCGAGGCGGTGTCGAGGCCGAGCAGGCCCGCGACCAGCAGCGAGCTCGAGGTCTCCACGCCACAGAGATGATAGGGCCGGTAGATCACCGCCGTGGTGTCGTCGTAATTCGCGATCTGGCCCTTGGTCGTCAGCACATGGTTGGAATAGGCGTTGTCGCAACGCACCACCAGGAACACGCCGCCACCGAGACCCGATTCGATCGGCGCACGCATGCAGGTGGCGAGGTCGATGATGCCATCGCGCTCGAAAATGCCGCCCTGCTCCTTGGAGCAATAGGCCACGGGGATTTCAGTGATGCGCAGGGGTGCATGGACCAGCGTGTCGATGGCGGGAGCAAGGCCGGTGTAGTTGGCCGCCACCGTCATCTCGCACAGATCGTAGGAACCGGGCTGCGGCAGAAGGCTGAGGATCTGCGCGCGCTTCTCGATATATTCGGCCGCCCGCCCCTTCGGGATCATCTCCAGATATTTGCGGTCTTCCGGCGCAATGGTGATGGTCTCCTGATAGGGCGCGTGGATCTTCTTGTCGGTCTTGATGGTGACGGTGCCGCGCGCCTCGTCATAGATGTACTCGCCATCGGTCGCCTTGCCGCCGCTGATCACAGTGAGCCCGATCGACTTCGCCCATTCATAGAGCTGGATCAGCAGGCCGTGCTGGTCGCCATCGACCGGCGTGTAGACAACGCCGACCTCACCGGCCATGCGCTTGAGCAGCGGGCCGATGCTGGCGTCGCAGTCCTTGGTGATCATGGCGACATGCTTGCGATTGGCGAAAGCATCGAGCGTGTAGACCGCGCTCGCTTCCGGCACGCCGGTGCTCTCGCAGACGATATCGACCTCGGGAATGCGGGCGATGATCTCGCAGCGGTCGGTATAGACCCGCTTGCCCTGCGCGATCTGTTCCTGAGCCTCGCCCTCGCTGGTGCAATAGGCGAGCTCCGCCTCGTCGAAGCCAGCTTTGAGATAGGCGCCTTTCGCGGCTTCCAGCGAGAGGTCCGCCACCGCGATCACGCGCAGCATCGGGGTGTAGGGGTCCTGGGTGACGATGGCGGTGCCGTAATTGCCGGCACCGATGACCCCGACCCGAACCACGTCCTTCGTGGCGAACTTCTTGTAGAGATGATGATAGATCATGGACGTGCTCTCTCAGGTAAGTCTGGGCAGGCGCGTGGGTGGTGAGGTGACAGGCGTCAGGCGCGCGCGGTGATCGCGTCGTCCCGCTTGGCCTTGTCGTGCTTGGCCTTGGCGCGACACTTCATCAGCAGGGGCACCACGAACAGGGCGAGGGTGATGGCGAAGATCGCCAGCGCGATCGGGCTCTTGAAGAACACGCTGAGATCGCCATCCGAGGCCACCAGCGTGCGGCGGATGCCGCGCTCCAGCATCGGGCCGAGGATCAGGCCGAGCACCAGCGGCACCGGCGGGTAGCCGAGCTTCGACATCAGATAGCCGACCACGCCGAAGCCGATGGCGAGCGAGACGTCGAACATCGAGTAGTTGATCGAGAACACGCCGTAGATCACCACCGCGATCACGATCGGATAGAGATAACCGGGCTTGAGGAAGGCGCAGGCGGCGAGCAGCGGGGTGAGCAGGATGGTGATCGCCACCAGCGCCAGGTTGCCGATGTAGAAGCTGCCGAACACGGTCCACACGAAGGCCGGCTGGGTGGCGAACAGCATCGGGCCGGGCTGGAGGCCGATCATCAGCAGGCCGCCCATCAGCACCGCCGTGGTTCCGGAACCGGGAATGCCGAGCGCGAACATCGGGATCATCGAACCATAGGACGCCGCATTATTGGCGGCCTCCGGCGCGGCGACGCCTTCCATGGCGCCATTGCCGAACTGCTCGGGGTGCTTTGACTGCCGCTTGGCGAACGCATAGGAGATCATGGTCGCCGCCGTGGCGCCGGCGCCGGGCAGAACGCCGACGAAGAAGCCGATCAGCGAGCCGGAGATCAGTTCGCGCCAGCAGCGCAGCGTGTCGCTGATCTTCGGCAGGAGCTCGCGGAAGCGGAAGCGCGCGGTGGTGCTGGATTCATCCGCAGCCGGCGTTGCCAGCATTTCGGCAAGGCCGAACAGGCCGACGGCGAGGATGGAGAACTCGATGCCATCGAACAGCCGGACATCGCCGAAATCAAAGCGCGGCATGCCCATGATCGGATAGAGACCGATGGTGCCGAGCCAGACGCCGAGGAACAGCGCGATGAACGCCTTCACCGGGTCCGCGCCGCCGAGCACGCTGACCAGCGACAGCGAGAAGATCATCAGCGCGGTCATCTCGATCGGGCCGAAGGCGATGGCCGCTTTGGCAATCGTAGTGGCGAAGGCGGTGAGCAGCACCAGGCCGATAAGGCCGCCAATGAAGGAGGCGGCGACGCTGATGCCAAGCGCAACGCCGGCCTTACCCTGCTTGGCCATCTGGTAGCCGTCGATGACGGTCATGGTCGCCGACGAGTCGCCGGGGATGCCGAGCAGGATGGCGGTGACGGCGCCGCCATATTGCGCGCCGTAATACACCGCGCCGAGCGCAGCGATGGCGGCAGTGCCATCAAAGCTGACGGCGACCGGCAGCAGGATCGCGACGCCGGCGGTCGGGCCGAGGCCCGGCAGCGCGCCGATGAACAGGCCGATGACGGCACCGACCATGATCGCCAGAAGGATCGACGGTTCGGAGGCGGCGGACAGGCCGCCGAGCAGCAGGGTCCAGGTCTCGGTCATGATTGCATTCTCCCTCTCGCGTCAGATCAGCGGGACGCCGAGGAGGTTGGCGAAGGTGAAATAGAGGATGGCAGTCATCACCAGCGCGATGGCGGTGAGCACCACGTAGAAGCGGATGTTGCGCGGGCCGAACACGGCGCCGATGGCCAGCATCAGCACGAAGATTGCCGGGGTCATGCCAATGGCAAAGGCCAGCACGATGAAGCCGGCCATCAGGGCGGAGGCGCCGAGCACCTTGCCGATTTCGCCATAAGGAATGTCGGTGAGGCCGAGGTCGGCCAGCGTCGCGCCGTCGCGATGGAAGGCGCGATAGGCGTTGACGGCCGCGCAGACCACGAGGCCGAGGCCCACCCAGAACGGGAAGAAGCCGCCGCCGGGAACGCCGTTCTCGGCAAAGCCATAGCCGATGCCCTGAAAGACGATCCAGCCACCGAAGATGACGAGGATGATGGAGACGTAGATATCGAGCTGGCGGACCTGCAGCATGCGGACCTCCCCTGCGCGTGATGAATGGACAAGATGGGCCCCGGTGCTCCGCCCGATGCGGCGCACCGGCAGCCGATTACTTGATGAGCTTCAGCTCTTTCATCAGCTTTTCATAGCGAGCGCTGGTGACGTCCATCTGCTTGGCGAACTCGGCGCTGTTCAGGAAGATCGGCTCTTCGTTGAAGCGCTGGATGTACTGGGTCTTCCAGGCATCGCCCTCGGCGACCTTCTTCAGCACGCCTTCCCAGTAAGCTACGGCTTCCGGCGGCACGTCCTTCGGCATGATGATGCCGCGGAGCTGGGTGTGGACGATGTCGTAGCCCTGCTCCTTGAAGGTCGGCACGTCCGGCAGCGAGGTCAGGCGATCCGGCGACGACACGGCGAGCGGACGCAGCGCGCCGGCCTTGATCTGCTCAAGGATCTCGTTGGGGTTGCCGTAGATGAGGTCGATATGGCCGCCGAGCAGGGCCGCCAGCACTTCGCCTTCGCCATCATAGGGCACGGCGCGGATCTGGGTGCCGAGCTGCTGGGCGGTCATGGTGGCGAGCAGCGCCGGGTCGGACACCGCGCCGGAGGTGCCGGTGGTCAGGCCCGACTTGGTCTTGATGTCGGCGACGCTCTTGATCGGCGAATCCGCGCGCACCGCGAGGATGTAGGGCGAGCGGGCGATGGCCGCGAGCGGGGTGAAGTCCTTGTAATTGACCGGCATCTTGCCGAGCAGAGGCGTCGTGAAAAAGCTGACGCCGACGCCGCCGAGCACATAGGGGCTCGCCTTCTGGCCGGCGATGTAGCTATAGGCGATGGCACCGGAGCCGCCGGGGCGGTTCTCGACCAGCACATTGGTCGGGATCAGCTTCTCCTCATGCAGGATCTTGGCGAGGGTGCGGGCGAGAATATCGCTGCCGCCGCCGACGCCGGTCTGCACGATGTACTGGAAATTCTTGGCCGGATAATTCTCGGCGACGGCGCTGCCGAGGCCTGAGAACAGCGCGGCGGCGGCAAGGGCCGCCTTCATCGCGTGACGCCGAGAAAGCGCGGGAATACCGGCGCGGGCAGAGCTATGCATTCATTCCTCCTATTTGTTCTTTTTGAGTGCCGCCAACGGGATACGCTGACAAGGCCGCTCATTCGGGCGCCACGAGGAGCATTGGCGTGCCCATCCGCAGCGTTGTCGTTGTATGGCTCTCGATGAACCTTGGGTAACGATAGGCCAGCCCAACTAGACACACAAAGCCGAAAATCCTACTGATTGGTCAGCTTATCGAACCAATGAGCAGGCCATGGATTTCGTCGGCAATGTGAACATGAAGCTGCTCCAGAGCTTCCTAGCGGTCGCCGAACAGGGCAGCTTCCGGCTGGCGGCTGAGGTGCTGAACCGTTCGCATTCGGCGATCAGCGCGCAGATCATGCAGCTTGAGGCGCAGCTCGACGTGCGGCTGTTTGAGCGCACCACGCGCAATGTCCAGCTCACCGACGAGGGCCGGCAACTGCTGGATAGCGCAAGGCGGGCGCTCTACGAACTCCAGCTCGGCATGCGGCTGATACGTGAGAGTGCCGACATCAAGCGCGGGCAGCTCTCATTGGCGGCCTCGTCCAACCTTGCCTCGATCTATTTGCCGAAGGTGCTCGCCGAATTCGTCGAAACCCACCCGCAGATCGCGGTGACGGTGAGCGAGCTGACCTCGAAGGAGCTGTTCGAGGCGGTGAGGTCGAAGAAAGTCGATTTCGCCATCGGGCCGGAGATCGACGACAAGGCGCTGCGCTTCGAGACCATACTGATCGAGCCGCTTCAGGCGCTGGTACCCTTGCGCTTTCCCGAGGCGCAACGCGAGCACATCACGCTCGAGGAACTGTTACGCCTGCCGCTGGTGCTCTCCAGCCCGGCGACCGCGATCCGCGAGCGCTTCGAGACCGCGCTGCGCGAGCAGAACCTGTCGATCTCTAGCCGCTTCCAGTTCATACAGGCGCAGACGATCATCGCCATGGCGGAGGCCGGACTGGGCGTGGCGGTGCTGCCCGCCTCGTCGCTGACCAAGGCGCATTCGCCGACCGCCCGCATCGTGTCGATCGAGCCGCCGATCCGGCGCAAGATGGCTCTGATCACCCTGCCGACACAGACGCTTTCACCCGCGGCGGCGCGGCTGGCCGACAAGATCACCAATGACTTCCGCCGAATGACCGGCTATCGCACCGATGTCTAGGCTCAGGACCTATTAATCTGCTGTGAGTTGTGATTCACAGTCTCCATTGAGGAGGCTGGCATGGGTGACTTGTTCCTGCCGAGCGAGCGGCAGATGTCTCGGATCTCGCCGTTTTTCCCGTTGGCCCATGGCGTGCCACGGGTGGATGACCGCCGGGTGGTGAGCGGCATCGTCTACGTGATCCGCTATGGGTTGCAGTGGAAGGATGCGCCGAAGGACTACGGCCCGCACAAGACGCTGTACAACCGATTCATCCGCTGGAGCCGGCTCGGGGTCTTCGACCGCATCTTCGCCAGCCTCGCGGGCGAAGGTCCCAGACCCGAACGGGTCATGATCGATGCCACCCACCTGAAGGCCCACCGCACGGCGGCAAGCCTGCTTAAAAGGGGATGTTCCCCGTCGTATCGGGCGCACCAAAGGCGGCCTGAACTCCAAGCGCCATATGGTCTGCGACGGCGAGGGCCGGCCGATCATCATGATGCTGTCGGAAGGCCAGATAAGCGACCACAAGGGCGCCCGCCTTATCCTCGATGCCCTGCCGCCGGCCCGATGCCTGATCGCCGACCGGGGCTATGACAGTGCCTGGTTCCGCGAGGCACTGGCCGCCAGGGGTATCGATCCCTGCATCCCGTCATCGCGGAGCCGCAAGCGGCCTTATCCCTACGACAAAACCCTCTACCGACAGCGCCACAAGGTCGAGAACCTGTTCGCCAAGCTCAAGGACTGGCGCCGCATCGCCACACGCTACGACCGATGCGCTCACACCTTCTTCTCGGCCATCTGCATCGCCGCAGCCGTCATCTTCTGGCTCTGATCAATGAGTCCTGAGCCTAGCACTACTTTGGCAGATTTTGAGGGGCTGGCGGTTTTGGGGTTCCTCTTGCGCGGTTTGCGTGATTCATGGGTGATCGGCATTCTGGAGGGCCGACCATGGACGCGGCCTGGAAGTCCGATCTCGAGAGCTGGCTTACGCCCTTTCTCGGTGCGCTGCGGCACAAGGTGCGGGCGCGGATGTGTCCGGCCTATGTGGCGGGGCTGATCGGAATCGGCGATCGCAAGAGCGTCCAGCCAATGGCCGCGCGCGACGGTGGCGTTGGCTACGACCAGCTTCATCACTTCATCGCCGGCGGTGTTTGGGATGCGGGCCCGCTGGAGAAGGTTCTGCTCACTGAAGCCGACAGGACGGTCGGCGGCCCCGAGGCCTGGCTGATCGTCGACGACACGGCGCTGCCGAAGAAGGGCGAGCGCTCGGTCGGCGTCGCGCCGCAATACGCCTCGGACCTGGGCAAGAATGCCAACTGCCAGACACTGGTGTCGCTGACGCTGGCTTCCGGCGAGGTTCCGGTCATGGTGGGGTTGCGGCTGTTCCTGCCCGAGAGCTGGACGAGCGATCCCACGCGACTGGCCCGAGCCGGCGTGCCGGACGATCACCGAGGCTATCGGACCAAGCCCGAGATCGCGCTCGCCGAGATCGATCGGGCGCGCACGGCCGGCCTGCGCTTCGGCTGCGTGCTGGCCGATGCCGGTTATGGCCTCTCCGCGCCGTTCCGTCAGGCTTTGAGCGAGCGTGGCCTCACCTGGGCCGTCGGCATTGGGGCGCGCCAGAAGGTCTATCCGGTCGACGTGGCCCTCGTCTTCCCCGTCTCCGGGCGTGGCCGCCCGCGCAAGAACCATGGGCCCGACGCGAAGTCGGTCTCGGCGGAGAAGACGCTGGCGACGGCGCCCTGGCGCACGCTGAGCTGGCGGCGTGGCACCAAGGGCCCGCTGAAGGCTCGCTTCGCCGCCGTGCGGATCAAGGTGGCCGACGGGCCGCCCCAGAGGATCGGTGACATGGGACAGCAGCATCTGCCGGGAGAGGAGGCCTGGCTGATCGGCGAACATCGCTCGAATGGAGAGCGCAAATATTACCTCTCGAACCTGCCGGCCGGCACCCCGCTCAAGCGCCTGGCCGGCGCGATCAAGGCGCGCTGGATCTGCGAGCAGGCGCATCAGCAACTGAAGGAGGAACTCGGACTCGATCACTTCGAGGGACGATCATGGACGGGGCTGCACCGGCACGCGCTCATGACCATGATCGCCTATGCCTTCCTTCAATCCCGTCGCCTCAAACAGGCGAAGCGGGAAAAAATGAATCCAGGGCCCGCCACCTCAGCCGACCCTGCCAGCCATCTGCACGGCCATCATCGCCGCCCTCGAACGGCCGCCGCCAACACGATGTCCGCACTGCCGCAGGCCGCTCAGCTCTAAAAATATGCCAAAGTAGTGCTAGAAGCGGTCGTTCCATTTTCCACCCCCAGCCGGTCATCGCCGGGGGGATCCCCATCACCAGCGGAACGGCGCAATCGGGGCCGTCAGGAGACTGTACGCTATTTCGGCGCCGGGGGACCGAAGCGGCCGTCGGTCCGACGCAAGAAGTTTGTGGGGCCTTCGGAGCGCATCGCAGGGCATTATGCAATCCTCTAGGGGAATCTCATTAAGCACCACAAGGCCATGGACGATGTAACCAAATGGCTTACTCTGCTACACTGGCGCCATACGCCGGAGTTGACCACTCGCCCAAGGTGTTCCCGATAAGCGGCTTCCAGCTTGAGCGCTTGTCCAATAGGAAAACCGACGACGCATGACCCAGTCAGGGGCAACTCAGAGCAAATGACAAGGAAGATTTTGTGTCGAATGTTCATCCGGCGCCATTTCGAATTCTGAGCCTCGACGGTGGCGGCGCCAAGGGATTTTACTCGCTCGGTGTCCTGCGAGAAATCGAGGGCCTTGCCGGCAAGCGCCTGTGCGAAGTCTTCGACCTGATCTTCGGGACAAGTACGGGGGCAATCATCGCGTCGTTGCTTGCCCTCGGGCACTCAGTCGACGAGATTCACGCGTTGTACGCAGAGCACGTCGTGCGGGTCATGAAGCGCAAGTCATCGCCCGAGAAGACCGCTGCGCTCTCGGACCTTGCTCGCGAGGTCTACCGCGACACCCAGTTCGATGCTGTGAAAACGGGCATCGGCATCGTCGCCACGAAGTGGGAGATAGAGCGCCCCATGATCTTCAAGGCGAGCGTTGCCCAAGCACATGGTCGCAAGGGCACGTTTGTTCCCGGCTTCGGCGTGCCGGTGGGCGACGCGGTTGTCGCCTCATGCTCGGCCTACCCCTTCTTCGAACGAAAGTTGGTGACCACCGCCCAGGGCGACCGCGTGGAGCTGGTCGACGGGGGCTATTGCGCCAACAATCCCACGCTCTACGCGATCGCAGACGCCTTGAGCGCGATGGAGCAGCCCGCCGCCGCGCTACGCGTTGTCAGCGTCGGAGTTGGTGTCTACCCGCAACCCAAGCCAACCTTATTTAGTACAATGTGGTTCGCGCGATATCTGAAAAGTGTACAGCTCCTCCAAAAGACACTTGAAATAAATACCCAGTCGATGGATCAGCTTCGGCACATTCTATACAAGCACGTTCCAACCGTCCGCATCAGCGACACTTTCGAGCGGCCGGAGATGGCTACCGATTTGTTCGAGCACGATCTCGACAAACTTAATCTATTGCGTCAACGCGGGGTAGAGTCATTCGCTAAACGGGAACTGGAGCTTGCGGCGTTGCTGGCGTAGACGGGCTGAGCCCTTGCTGGCCAAGCTGCTTTGTAAGGGCTCGTCACGCCTCCTGTTCATGGTTTGTGCTTGAGCCCGGCACGCTACGTCGGTAGGCTAAAGGATACAACAAGCTGCGGATGGGGTCCGTCCAACGGCTTCGATTCGCCAGAGGAAGACTATGTACGACGCGTCTGCTGAACTGCTGGGCTACCACGATGCCGAGGTGAACCTACCCAGCACCGAGCGCACCAACATGCGCAAGCGGCGGGACGCCAATCGCGCCCGCTTGAAGAAGGGCCTTGCCGATGCCGGCAAACCCGCACCGATTGGGCAGCGCACGCAAGGCTCCTACGCCATGCACACGATGGTGCAGGACGAGAACACCGATTATGACATCGACGACGGCGTCTACTTCCGTAAGGATAAACTCGTCGGCCCGAACGGTGGAGAGTTGTCGGCCCTGAGCGTGCGCCAGATGGTTTGCGACGCGCTCCAAGACGACCGCTTCAACACGCCTCCTAAGGTGCTCAAGAACTGCGTGCGGGTCTACTACAACGAGGGCTTTCACGTCGACGTGCCCTCCTATCGTCGGATCGAATCCACCGATCCTTGGACCGGAAAGGTGGTCTACTCCTACGATCTGGCGAGCTCCGACTGGAAGGCCTCAGACGCACTTGCGGTTACTCGCTGGTTCAAGCAGCGCAATGAGCATCATAGCCACGATTTTGACGACACCGATGGGCAGTTCTGCAGAGTAGTGCGACTGCTCAAGGCCTTCGCGCGGAGTCGGTCATCGTGGAAGTCTCTGACTGCGACCGGCTTTATGATCACCAAACTCGCCGACGACTCATTTTCGGCGTCCGCTGGCCGCGACGACATTGCGCTCCGGGAGACCATGAAGGCGATCCGTTGGCGTCTGGAGTGGAACACGACCATCGCCCACCCCACCATCAACGGTGAAACGATCGGGCACGACAACGATGCCCGACCGGGTCACTTCAAGGATCGGCTGATGGAGAACCTGAAGCACCTGGAAGTGCTCGACATCGCCGACTGCACGCATGAGGCCGCTATGGCCGCGTGGGACAAGGTGTTCTGTACGGATTGGTTTTCGCAACAGCCGCCACCAGAGGAAGGGAGTGACGGCTCAGGGAGCAAGAGCGCCCGCTCGCCGACTCGGCCTGTCGAGAAACGCGAGGGTGGTCGCTACGCCGGGTCGGCGTTGCCTTGAGTTTTCTCGCAACGAGGCGCTTGGCGGCGATCGAGCAAGTCAGGGCGTGGGTCGAGACTGAAATTCCCGACGCTCAGCGTCTTTCCGGCGCACAGCTCCTTGCGCTCGGGCGCGACGAAAGCTGGGACGGATGGAGGTTGCCGCTTCCCGGCAGCGAAGCAGGATCGTTGAACCTGCTCCTCGATGCCGAGTTCCCCTATTCACTGCCGCGCTTCTCGCTGGATGGCCGCAGCGATCTGCTGCGTGCCCCGCACATCGAAGCAGGCGGGCGGCTCTGTCTCGCTGGTGACAGTGGCCGAGCAGACACGCTCGATCCCGTGGCCGTGGTCGAATATTCCCACCGCGAAGCGCTTGCGCTCATCGCCGAGGACGAAGCCGGGGGCAACCGAGACGATTATCTGCTCGACTTCGATGCTTATTGGCGGCGCGATGTCACCCGCGACTTCCCAATCCGCACGTGGCTGCGCCCCGAGGCACGCAGCCGAGCCTTAGCGGCGTGGCACGGTCAGAAATTCTACCTCGTCGCCGAGAACACCGACGACTGCCGCACTTGGTTGAACAACCGCTACGGAGTGGACGACACTCGAGCGTTCAAGGACGCCGCCGTCATTTGGCTTGATCGCCTGCCCGAGCCGGACAACTATCCCAACGACGCAGGTTCGTTACGACGTTTGGTCGCCGAGCGCTCGCCGGATGGTCTCAGGGTATTCGACCGCCTCATGACCACCATGGTCGAGCGGGCGACCGTGGTGCTAACCGGAGCCACGTCGGCAGGCGAGATAGCCCAAGCACCGGCTGTGATCGAAGATCCCAACGTGGCAAAAGCCAGCGGGAAGGCTCCGAAGCCGAGCGTGTCGAAAGGGTTCCGACCAGGGCACGTTCCGCCCAACATTTTGGCTATCCGACGATCGGCCCGCCGGGCAACCGTGGAGCGGGTCGACGCCTGGCTAGGACGGATGCGCGCCGGCGAAGGTGCACAGCTCGCGGAGAAGCGTGTTGCCGTGCTCGGATGCGGCTCAGTGGGCGCCGGTGTCGCGAAGCTGCTGCTTCAATCCGGCCTGGGTCACGCCGTGTTGGTCGATCCCGACACCTTCGCTTGGGCCAATGTCGGCCGCCATGAGCTCGGCGCAAACAGTGTCGGGAAGAACAAGGCCGCGGCACTCGCGGACCAGTTCAGGCCGATGTACCCGCACGCACGCGAAGTCCGGGCGGAACCGCTCAGCTGGCAATCGCTCTTGAGGCGAGAGCCCGACGCGCTGCGCGGTTGTGATCTCGTGCTTTCGTTGATCGGCGACTGGAATGCGGAGAGTGCGCTGAACGACCTACAGAGGTCCGGCACGGGAGAACTCAGTTCACCGGTACTTTACGGATGGCTAGAAGACCAGGCCGGCGCGGCGCACGCCCTTGCGATCGGATGCAACGGAGCCTGTCTTCGCTGCGGCTTCGGCGCGACCGGGACAATACGGATTCCCGCGACCGCTTGGCGCCGCAAAGGTCCGGTCGCGTGCGGTGGCCCGACGAGCATCTACGGCGCGATCGAACTCGCACCCGCACAGGCCGCCGTCGCTTCCCTCGCCGTGGATCTCCTCCTCGGCCGCTGTGCAACGCCGGTCAGGCGCGCTTGGCTGGCCCCTAAGCCGGTGCTGGAGCATGGCGGGGGTTCTTGGCATCCATCCTGGGTCGATCGCTTCGGAGACCCTGGTCGCGGGGGCGTTCTGACCGCAACTCCTTGGCCGGAAAATCCTGAGTGTCCATGCCCTCATCACCCAGCGACCTCACCTTCACCGACCCGACCGGGAGTCCTCGCGTCTTAGTTCGTGGAGCCGTGCTTCTGCACGTCTCACACCATCGCCAGACCTCGTACTGGAGACGAGAGGCTGGTGGACAGCTGTTCGCGCGAATTCATGGGGACGAATGGTCAGTCGAGCAGGCTACCGGACCCCGGCAGGGCGACCTTCGTAGCCGTTTCGGCTTCCGTCCCAATCGGAAAGCCGAGCAGCAAGAAATAGGAGAACGCTTCACTGCGGGATTACACTATGTTGGGGACTGGCACACCCACCCTGAGAGCAGTCCGAAGCCGTCTTCGACCGACATTTCCAGCATGAAGGACATGGTGAGCGCCTCGCGTCATGAACTGCCAGGGTTCCTTATGATGATCGTCGGCACACTGCCTAGCCCTTCCGGTATTTGGCTTTCCATTCATCGCGCGAATGGTGAGTGGAGCCGCTTTGATCAGTTGCAGCCAACAAAGGACGAGACTTGATTTTCCCCTGCTGCTTCGTTGGTGCCAATATCCGGGTCTACCGGTGCGTCGTCACTTGAACCCGTAGTTTCGCGGGCCGCTTCGATGGCGGCTCCATCTACTCAGCGACGCATGGCTCCTCCAGTGTCCCCTTCGAACCTGCATTTTATCCAGGATTCAGTATGCAAGTTCAACACCCTCGGCGGTCGAAGCGGCATCGCCGCTTTCCAAGAAAGTTGAGGATCCGTCGCATGGTGGGCGGGTTTGACGCACTTAGCTGCCATCCTAGATCATCCGAACGAACGGCAGCTTTCGGGGGGCAGTGCGGGCCTGACGAATGGCCAGAATGGGGGCGCAAAGCGGCCGTTCGCCAAGGGTGCCTGGAAGGCCGCTTTCGGTCAGCTTCGGCTGTCGGCGAGACGCGGGACCAGGAGAATGGACGGCTTAAGATCGCCATGTGGCAGACGGCGCTGCGCTTGATGTGCTTCGGGATGTGCATATATTGTGCGTAACATCATAGAGGTGCCTCATGACCCAGGCTCAGATTGCCCACACCGCCATGGTTTCCGGCTTCGTCGACAGCCTGCAGGAGCCGCGCACGCCCTATATCTCGCCAAAGCGCCTGTCCAAGGCTCTTGGGGTCAATGTCGCCAATCTGGCTCAGCTCACCGGCGTTCATCGCAACACCTTGCGCAACCCCTCTTCCGAGCGGCTGCAGGGACGGATGCGGGAGATGGTGAAGGTAATCTCGGCGGCCACTGAGCTCACCGGAGATATCGAGAAGGCCATCTATTGGTACCGCAACGAGCCGATCGCCGATTATGGGCACCGCACGGCGGCTGAGCTCGTCGCCGATAGCCAGGTAGAGGCGGTGCTGGCCTTCATCCGCGATCTCGAGAACGGAGCGCGCGGGTGAGGATTGCCCGCCTCGGTCCGGACGAGATATTCCATCGCTATCTGACACCTAAATGGGCGTTCCTGCCGACCAGCGGCGCGGGTGCCGCAATAGATGGTGGCCGGTTCAACCGGCCCGGCATCGAGGCGCTTTATCTCTCCCGCGCGCCGCAGACGGCGCTTGAAGAATACCGGCAAGGCGCCAGCATCACACCGCCGGCAACCCTTGCCGCCTACACGGTAACGCTCGGCGAGGTCGCGGATCTCTCGCAGGGCTACGATCCGGGCGTCTGGGATGAGACCTGGAAGGACTGGGATTGTGCGTGGCGCCGCATTGCCCGCATCGACGGAAAAGTCTCGCCATCCTGGAAGCTCGCCGATCGCGTGATCACCGCCGGGCTTCGCGGCATTCTGTTTCCCTCACTTCGCCATGCCGGCGGCACCAATCTGGTGATCTTTCCGGCCAATCTGCTCGCTGACGACACGGTCACGGTCCACGATCCCGATCATCGGCTGCCGAAAGACCAATCTTCGTGGTCGTAGGCTTCTTCGGGGAAATAGCAGGAGCTCTCAGCTCTCCTCGTCAGCCTCAACTTCCTCTCCAAGCTCCTCCCCATCGCCTTCCATCATCGCCAACGGAAACTCCCCGGCGAGCAGCCTGTCCTTGCTGAGCAGGCCGGCGTCCTCCAGCGCCTCCATGTCGGGAAGGTCGCGCAAGGTATCAAAGCCGAAATGAGCGAGGAATTCTCGTGTGGTCACATAGGTATAGGGCGCGCCGGGCTGGGGGCTGCGCGGCCCGGCGGCGATGAAGCCGAGGCGGCGCAGATGGCCGATTGTGTCGCGGCTGACCTCCTTGCCAAAGAACCGGCTGAGCTCGCCCCGGGTGATCGGCTGGAAATAGCCGATGCACAGCAGCACCAGCGCCTCGGATTGGGAGAGCGGCTTGGCCTCCGTCGTGCCGAGCCCGGTCGCCACCCCGATCGCCTCCGCATAGTGCCGGCGGGTGCGGTGCTGCCAGCCGCCAGCGACCGAAACCAACTCATAAGGGCGCCCGGCGAGTTCGGCGCGGATGTCGGCGATGATGAGATCGAGATTGCAGTCGCGGCCGACCACCTTGGCCAGCGCCTCGCGCCCGACCGGCTCAGGCGAAGCAAAGATCACCGCCTCGACCCGGCCCATCCATTCGCGCCAGCGCAGCTCGGGCGGAAGATGGGTGAGTTCGGCATCGAAGCTTACCGGGGTTTTCGCGCGCCGGCCCATCTCAGAGCCCATAGAGCTTGAAGCTGGAACGGCCGGTCAGCTCGCGCACCGCACCAAACGCTTCCAGCCGCTCGAACAGCCGCCGCGCGGCCCAGCGCGAGAGTTTCGGCGTCGTCAGCGTCCCGGGCACCGCGTCCTCGTCGAGCAGAAGGGCGATCGCCTCCCCCGCCCCCTTGGCGCGCAGTTTTGGTGCGACCGCCTGGAGCCGGGCGGCGCGGGGGGCAATCTCGGCGGCGCCGCGCAGGGCCCGCGTCGCCGCCTGCGCCACGGCGAGACAGATCGCGGTGTCGAAGCCCTCGTGCCCGGGACGCGACCGCCCTCCTCCCCGGCCCGGACGGCGAAACGCGGCACCCGGCGCTTCCGCCATCAACAGCGGCACGGGCAGCGGCCAGCGCAGGCGCAGCGCCAGGACCTGGTCGGCCAGCCACCAGCCGAGCAGCTCGGCGTCGGGCCGCAGAGCGCGAACCTCCGCGGCAATCGCGGCCGCCGCGAAGGGCGCGGGCGTCGCCGCGCGGGCCAGCCCCTCGATCCGGTCCGGCAACATCGCCAGTTCGTCGCTCCAGCGAATCCCGAGTTGCTCCGTGACCGAGCGCAGGGCTTCCACATCGACACCGGGCGAGCGGCCGGCGAGGCGGCGCCAGGCGGCGAGAATGGTGCCGGCAGGCCCCGGATCGTCGCCGGGCTGGCGCAGGTGCCACGCATCGCGCAGCACGGCCTCAGTCTCGGCCCGGCCGACGACGGACATGGCGGCGGCAGCGCAATTCAAGGCGAGACGCTGGCGCCAGGCGCCGGCCCAGGGCGGAGCCGCTCGCACGAGATTATCGAGCGAATTCAGCGCCGCTCCGGCGAAAAAGGCGGCTTCGGCGGGGTCCGTCACCGGGCCAAGCGGCAGGGCCCAGCCGGGGACCGTGGGCACAGCGAAAGAGACCGGGAGGAACGGATTCGGCGCGGCGTCCATGGCGGAACCCTATCGGGCTCGTGCGCTTTCGTCTATCAGATTGGCAATTAACCGCACGCACTGTCAAACGATAATAGCATCCGATAATCTTGCATTATCGGATGTCATGATCCTTTATATAAGAGAGGGCGTGTCGCTCGGCCGAGATGGCTGGAATCGGCTGGAAAGCCGTCGTTTTTCGCCTCCCCTCTTCCCGGATGGGTGGATTCCTCGCCCTAATTGAGCGGACCGCCCGACCTGGATCGGTGGATTTCCCACGCCGCTGGAGCCGCGAGGGCACCCCTCGGGCGGAAAATCAGCCTCTTCGGGCCCGATGGGCACGGCGCCAGCGTCCAAAACCCCTGAAATCGCCTGTTTTCCGCACAGAGCCCCACAGGCGGCCGTTTTGGCCTCTTCTGGCACTTGGACCCATCTGCGGTGCCCGATCGACCTCCACGGGCCTCTGGCAAGGTCGATAAAACACGTCTGCAAAGGTTCGTTTGCTCAAATCTGTATTGATTGTACAAAGGGCCGGAAATCGCCCCCGGAGACGCCATGGCCCGCCCCGCCTTCTCCCCTCCCCGGCCGGCTCGCCGCCTGATCGGCTATGCCCGGGTTTCGACCGACGAGCAGGCGACCGATGCCCAGGTCGACGAGTTGCGCGCGGCCGGCTGCCAGATCATCCACCAGGAGCATGGCTCCGGGGCTTCGCGGGCCCGGCCGGTGCTGGCCAGGCTGATGCGCGAAATCGGGCCCAGTGACGTCCTGGTCGTCGTGCGGCTCGATCGCCTCGCCCGCTCGGTCAGCCACCTGCTCGCGGTAATCGAGGACCTGGAAGGACGTCAGGCCCATTTCCGCTCGTTGCGCGACCCGATCGACACCTCGACGCCGCAGGGCATGTTCTCGCTGCAGGTGCTCGGCGCTGTCGCCCAGCTTGAGCGTGCCCTTATCGCCGAGCGCACCAGGGCCGGGATGAAGGCGGCCAAGGCGCGCGGCAAGCTCCCCGGCAACCCCGGCCTGCGCGAGCGTCGGCCGGAGGCCATCCGTGCCGCCTCGGCGGCACGCCAGAAGGTCTATGTCGGTGACCTGATCGCCTCGGCCTCGGCCTGGCTGCCGATCGTGCGGCGCATGCGGCCGCAGCACAGCTGGGACGACGTGGTGCGGGTGCTGAACCATCGCGGCCAGAGCTGGACCATCGAGAAGCTGCGGCGCGCCGTGCATCGGCTGGTGCAGGAGCGGATGGCGGAGGCGGAGCTGCTTCGGCGCTCACCGCGGCGTCCGCCCGAGGACCGGCTGATGACGCTCGTCGCCGGCATCGCCATCGCCGACCCGGATCTCAGCTTGCGCGACATCGCCGCCCAGCTTGAGCGGATGCGCGAGCGCACACCGCGTGGCGGGCGGCAATGGGCCGCCTCTTCGGTCAAGTCCCTGTTGGACCAAGCGCGCCGGCTGGGGCTCGTGGTGCCGCAGCCGCGGGACGATACCTGAGATCGCAACGTGGCCCGCTCCGATCGCGCCGCGCTGCGCCGACGACAAGCGCGCCGAACCTATGCTGCCCTGGTGTCGCTGTGCGCCGGTCCTTGGGCGGCGCCACGCTTTGCTGCCAACCGCACTGCCGACGGAGCCGGGGCATCGGCCTCAGGCCGCCGGGCCAGAGCCTTGTTGGACAGGGTGTTGAGAATTCGCCGCTGCGTGCGCGGATCCTGTCCCTGAACAGCACGCCATTCCTCACTGGCCAGGATGGACCGGGCGAGCGCCAGATAGTCCGCATCCGATCGGCCTGGGGTTTTCGCGCACGAGGAAGCCATCGGCACGGGTCGCTCCTTGGGCCGCGGGCGCGGCTCCTCGGTCCAGGCCACCAACTGGTCCAGTGTGAGGGCCAGGCGCCCCCTCATCGAGGAGTTGCCGAGGTCCAGCAGCGCCGCGACGCCCAGCAGCGTCACCATGCGCCAGCCGATCGGCGCCGTTGCCAGCGGCTCGCCGGGATCGACCCCTGCCTGTGCCGTCGGAGTCAGACGAAGATCCGGCACGACATCTGCCACGAACGGTGTGCGACGCCCGGTGCGGGGGCGCGGCGGCTTCCACAGTAACCGGGCGACATGGAGCATCCGATCCCGAACCGCAGACTGATCTTCGATCCCTGCCGCCACCAGCGTCGATACGGCGGCAAAGAGGTCCGCGGAACCGCCGCGCCGCTCCTGGGGCATCGTTCGGGCGATCCTGCCGCATCGGATACAGGCGAGCCGGGCCGCCGCCTCATGAACAACGAACCGAAAACCGGAGCTGTCGAGACAGTGAGGACACGCTTCGTCGAGAACGCGATGATGGCGGCTGCAGACCACGGTCTCGACCAAGGCCCACGTCCGGCGGATATGATGGTCACGGCCGGCGGCGGCATCGTCATCAAGACAGGCCAAACAGACCGGCCGCCGGAAAGCGCCGGCCACTCTCCCCTCCCCCCAGACATACCAGCTGCGCGACCGTGACCGCGAGGAGAGCGCGAGGGCCCGCATGCGCTTTTCCGAAAGCCGGCACGCCGCCGCCCAAGCCTGCACCATCTCGGCCGAGGGCGCGAAGTCCCGCTCGGTGAACCTGACACAGCGGTCGTCCCGGAGGACGCCAAGCCACCTCGAAAGGTCGTCGTGGATGAGGTCATAGCGGCACGCGACGCGACCTTGCCAGGATGATAGCAGCTCATCGTCTTCCGGCCTCGGCGCGAGGGGGAGCTCGCGCCGCACTGTCATCGGCCGGCCCGCGGCTGAAGGCGCGCCTCGACCTTGCGCGTCATCGTGACGAGCGGCAGCACCAGTTCCTCGGTCTGGAAACTGTCCATGGTGATACATTCGGCGCCGGAGCGGATCGCCTCGACCGCAACCGTCTCGATCAGGCGGAAGATCCGCACCGTGACGCCATCGGTGAGGTCGAGCACGCGGGTACGGATCGCCGGCGCCGCCAGGTTCGAGGGCCGGCGCAGCGGCAGGATCGTCGCCAGGCTCGCCAGCAACTGCGCGAGGCGGGCGTTATTCTTCCAGTGCCGCAGGTGGAGGGCTTCGAACCGCTCTGCCAGCTGCGGATCGGTCAACAGCGCCTGGCGCGCGAGGTCCGTCCCCGCGCAAACCAGAGGAATCCTGAGATCGTTGGCCAGAAACCGGATGGCGTTCAGAAAGACCCGCTGTTGCCGGAAGCTGCCGGCGAGCATGGCGTGGATCTCATCGATGATCAGCATGCGGGCGCCCATGCTGCGCAGCAGCCGGCGGCAGACTTCCTTCTGCCGGTGGGTCGCCCCGTCCGCAGGCCCGGGCGCCCCGAGCGCCGTGAGCAGCTCACTGTAGATGTCCCGTTCGATCGGCTCGGCCGGCATCTGCATGGCGACGACCGGCATGGTGGTCACGCCCGTGCCCTGGTCGAAACAGGCGGGATGGTCGCGCAGGAACTTGCGGATGATCTTGGTCTTGCCCATGCCGGTGTCGCCATAGAGCAGCAGGCACGGCATGCGATCGCGGGGCGGATAGACTAAAAGGTCCTCGAGGCGGCTGAGCGCGGCCCGTGCCTGATCGAGGTCAAGCCACCGATCCGCTCGGATCCAGGCGATCCGCTCCGCATCCGCCAGAGCGGCCTGGTGGCGATAGGCCGGCAGGAGGTGGGCGTAGTCGGTCATGACCATTCCTCGACCGCCAGAACGGGCAAAGTCTCCGGTTCGTCCTTGGTGCCGGGCGCGACGACCTCCGCCGCGGCGCCCTGATCTGCGGCGTTGAGCGATCTCGCCCGCCGCGCGACCTGACGACGTGCGGATTTCGTGATCGATGCCGAGGTCTCCAGCAGCTCGCGCTGGGCCTCGACCGTGTCGAAGATGAGTTGCTCGTCGGTGAGCCGCACACCGCGCTGCCGCAAGGCCGCCTGGGCCAGCCGGTGCTCGCCGAGCGTGATACGCGGCCGGCGCAGGTCCGCATACCGGATCGGCCAATGGGCGCCGTCGGGACCCTCGACGAACACGCAGGACAGGTCACGGGGATCATACTTGACCCGCAGCTGTCGATCGAGCCGACCTGCCCAAGGGCTCAGAACGTCATCCCAGTAGCGCAGGCCGAAGATGTGCACGCCATCCCGACGGATGCTGCGCTCCTCGAACGGCAGGAAGTCGTAGAAGAACTGTTGATCATCATGCGGGTGCCGGAACGGCGCGCGGCGACGATCGAGAGCCTCCCGCCAGGCGGCATTCGGAGGCATCTGCAGGCTGCTGTGGACCTCGTTGTGGTAGCGGCCGACGATTTCGAGCGTCAGCCAGCGCTCGAGCTCCTCGATCGTCATGACCGCGTGACGCTCGGGATCGTAGTCGCCGCGCTCTGAAATGGAGCTGAACGTAGTACCGGGGAGCATATGGACCGCTCCCATCATGGTGCCGATCAGCCGCTCGATGTGGCCGCCATAGTGCGGGGTCGCCACAGGCCGGTGGAGCAGCGAGATGCCGTACTCGGCAGCTCCACGGGCCAGCGCCCGGGCGCGGAATTCGCGCGCATTGTCGACGTGGATGATGTCCGGCAGGCCCGACACAGGCCAATCGAGCTCGATGCCGCGCGCCAGGAGCCACTCCGCCTTTGGCATCACCGCATGATGTATGGCCAGGGCGACCGATGCCGACGACGGCGCCTCGAGGCTCAGATAAAAGCCCACCACGATGCGGCTTGCTACGTCGATCGCGAGCGTCAGCCATGGCCGCTGGATCGGCAGGCGGTAGATCGTGTCCACCACGAAGAGATCGACGCGCGTGTGATCGATCTGGACGATCTGGAGTGCGTGATCGGCACGGTATTCCTCCGGAACCGGTCTGAGCCGATCTCTGGCGGCCTTGTTGCCTTCACGCTGGCGGACAAGCTTGAAGCGGTCGATCTGCTCGACACGGGCTCGAACGGCTTTCCAGGACGGAATGTCCAGCCCGCGTTCACGACAAAGATGCCGGATGTGGTCATGAAGCGTGCTGACGGACGCTTTTTGCCGGGTGAGATACTTGTCGCGGATCGCCTCCTCGATGGCCGCCTCGACCTCGACGGCGAGGCGCCGGGCTCCTTTCTTTGGACCAGGTCGCGCCGCGGCCAGCGAACTCGTCACCGGCGCGCTGCGGTACTGCTCGATCAGCGCGTACAGCCGGCTTCGGCGTAATCCGAGGATACGGCACGCCGTCGCGACATCGATCGGCGACAATTGCCCGGCGTTGATCAGTGGCCGGATGACCGCCTCTCGGGCGACCGCGACCTGCCACCGGCTATCATCGATCGCGAGCTTGTCCTGGTCGCACGGCACGTGTCGACCTCCGCACTCGCCTTGATCCAGCGATCAAGGCTAAGATTCCAACGAACAAGGCTGAATCCACCGAATTAGGGTGAGCCGAACATGTTAAAAATCAATCAAATGGAATCCGGGGAAAAGAGCAGTGCGACAGGGCGGTTTTGACCCTTTTGGGCCGGCCGGCGGCCATCGGCCGGGCCCGAAGCCATGAAAATCGCGTTCTGCGGGCATCGACAGGTTGCCCCAAATCGACGCTCAGGTAGAATATTGACAAAATAGAACCTGGAACCATAAAAATGGCGCTGAGCATAAAGGACCCTGAAACCGAGAGACTGGCCCGCGCCTTGGCCGCACGCACTGGCGAGAGCCTTACCGTGGCGACACGCCGCGCGATTGAGGAACGTCTCAAGCGAACCGGAACGGGCGCGCGCAGGGCCGCTCTCCTCGAGGACATGGAAGCAATGCAGCGGCGCTTGAGTGCGCTTCCCGTTCTCGACGATCGCAGTCCGGAGGAGATGATTGGCTACGACGAGAACGGCGTGCCCAACTGATGGTGATCGACACCTCCGCCATCATCGCGATTTTTTTCAACGAGCCGGATGCCGCCCTTTATCGCGAGCGGATCGCCGAGGATTCGGTGCGGCTGATGTCGGCCGCAACCCTTGTCGAGGCCGCAATGGTCATTGAGGCCCGCTATGGCGATACCGGCGGCGCCGAGCTCGATTTATGGCTGCACAAGGCCGAGGTCGAGATCGTGTCGGTGACGGACGATCATGCCGACCAGGCGCGCCGCGCCTGGCGACGCTACGGTAAGGGCCGGCATCCGGCCGGCCTGAACTATGGCGACTGCTTTTCATACGCCCTGGCCGTGCTCTCCGGCGAACCGCTGCTGTTCAAGGGTGCCGACTTCGCCCAAACCGACATCGAGGCGGTGCGATAAGCGAGGAAACGATGCCCGAGCCTCCCCGCAGCGAGGATCTGCACGCCGGACCGGACTCGGCACGAGCAATTGCCGAAGCCCTCTCCGCTGCCCTGCCCGCTCATCTCGAACGTCTCACGGACCGCGCGCGCGGCTATGTCGAGGCGGCGAGTTCGGCGAATACGCGCCGTGCCTATGCCAGCGACTGGGTGCATTTTTGCTCCTGGTGCCGGCGGCAGGGACTCGAACCGCTGCCCCCCTCCCCTCAACTGGTCGGGCTTTACATCACCGCCTGCGCCTCCGGTGCGGCCATCCCCGGCGGCAAGGCGAATTCCGTCGCCACCATCGAGCGGCGGCTGTCCGCCCTCGGCTGGAACTACGCCCAGCGCGGCACGCCGCTGGATCGCAAGGACCGGCACATCGCTACCGTGCTCGCCGGCATTCGCAACACCCATGCTGCCCCGCCCCGGCAGAAGGAAGCCGTGCTGCCGGAAGACTTGCGCGCCATGCTGGAGACGCTGGAGCGCGGATCGCTGCGCGGCCTGCGCGACCGGGCCATGCTGCTGATCGGTTTCGCCGGCGGCCTGCGCCGCTCAGAAATTGTCGGGCTGGACTGCGGGCGCGAACAGACGGCGGACGGGCGCGGCTGGATCGAGATCCTCGACAAGGGGATGGTGGTCACGCTGCGCGGCAAGACCGGCTGGCGCGAAGTGGAGATCGGCCGCGGCTCATCGGACGCCACCTGCCCAGTCAGCGCGCTGCAGACCTGGCTGAAACTGGCGCGGATCGGCCATGGTCCGCTGTTCCGGCGCGTGACCGGTCGCGGCACGGATGTCGGCACTGAGAGGCTCAACGACCGCGAGGTCGCCCGGCTGGTCAAGCGCGCCGCGCTCGCCGCCGGTGTGCGCGGCGACCTTTCCGAGGGCGAGCGGGAGATCAAATTCTCCGGTCATTCGCTGCGCGCCGGCCTTGCCTCCTCGGCCGAAGTCGACGAGCGCTATGTGCAACGCCAACTCGGCCACGCCTCCGCCGAAATGACCCGCCGCTATCAGCGCCGGCGCGACCGGTTCCGGGTGAATCTCACAAAGGCGGCGGGGCTATAGCGGAAGAGCACCCTCCCCCAATCTAATCCTCCGCTTCCGGGGAGATCAGCGACAGCGAGGGAAAATAGCGCGCATAGCGGCCACGGTCCCGCGTGAGCAAAGGCAGTTCGTTCACCGCCGCATGAGCGCCGATGAAGAAATCCGGCAGCACGCCTGTGCGCGTCCCCCCGCCTTGCGGTAAGAGGCAAAGACCTTGCCGGCCAGAAACAGCGCCGCGCGCGGCATAGGCGCAACGGCTATCCCCGCTTCGCTCAAAAACCGCCTCGATATCCTCGATCCGCTCATAGCGGACCGAAAGCTCGGCATAGACGACATCGTTGACGAGCAACGGACCACGCAGGGACGCCGCCTCCAACTGGTCGATCGACCATTGCGCCCAAACCGGGTCGTCGGTGACCAGATCGAGCAGGACATTGGTGTCGATCAGCGTCACGTGTCACCGCGCGTCAGCGCCATGATCGCATCCGTCGTCAGCCCTGCGCCGGCATGCCCGCGCAGCTTGGCAAACCGACTGGGCGCGCGCTTTTCATCCGCCCGAGTCAACACCACAGTGCCATCTGGTGCGCGCCGAAAATCCACCCGGCTCCCCGCCACAATGCCGAGCAGGTCGCGCACGGGCTTCGGGATCGTCACCTGGCCCTTGGACGTCACAGTCGTGCTCATCGCCCCTCTCCTGGTAAGGACACTTACGAGATAAGTATTACACGCCCTGGGTTCTTCAAGCCACGCCTCTCGCCCTCATGCCCGTTTCTTCTCCCCTTTCCGTTTGCCGATCAGCGCCATGAGCATCGGCCCGATGGAGAAGGTGCCGGCTTGCGCCTTTCGCGTCAGGTCGCGGATATAGCCGCCGGCACTGTTGATCGCCGTGCCGCGCTGAAGAATGGCGGCGACGACCACGGCGGCCTGCACCTCGCCCATGGCGGATTGCGCCTCCTCCCAGGCGCTGGGGCTGATCCCGAGCATCGGCCGGACCACGGCGACGGTCGCCATGAAGTCCCGCCAGTTGGAAATGCCGCCCCGGGCATAGTCGATGATATCGGGGCAGGCATCGAGGATCATGCCAAGAGGATAGGCCCCCTCTGGCGGACGCGGCGGTTCCGTCTTCAGTTCGGTCCCCGCCCCCCTGCTTTCTCGAAAGCGAGGTTCAAGATCAATAGGAGACTTTGGATTTGAATTCTGTTTGTGGCGCTCAGTTTGAGACTCATTGGCGCTTGAAAATGAGGTTTTTGCCTGCGCTTCCAGCAAGATGAGGATCTCGTCGGCCAGAATCGCGAGGTCTTCCGCAACACGCTCCAGCGTCGGGCGGTCAGCATTGCGCGGAATCCGCTCGACAATGGCCCGGTAGAGCCCATGGATCTCCATCCAGTCGGCGGGGCCCTGCCCGCACAGCTGCGTGGGAACGCCTTCCTCAAGGCCGGTGGCGATCATCTTGGCGATGTCCCGCCGGCACAGGGTGATGCGCTCGCGCACCAGCTTGAGCGCTCGCTCTTCCGCCTTCACTTCCTCGGCCCAGGCTTCGAACTCCTCGGCCCGCGCCACCAGCGGCGACAGGTCGAAGCCGAAGGCCCGCTCGATTTCGCCGGCGCGGTCCTTGCGGGCGTAGCGTTTGCCGTTGGGGCTGTCGCGCCGGACGATCAGCCCCGCATCCACCAGCACCGCGAGATGCCGGCGCAGCGTCGCCGGCGCCATGCCATGCGCCCGCAGCGACAATTGCTGGTTGGACGGGAAGACGATGAGGTCCTCGCCGGTCAGCGCGGTCTCCGGGTGAAACGACAGCAGCGCGTCAAGCACCGCCAGCGCCCGCTCGGACACACCGATGCGCGCCTTCGCGGTGCAGATCGCCCGGAACACGTTCCATTTATGCACCGCCTTGTCCAAGGGGCGGGCCTTCGCCACGGCCTGGCTCGCCACATGGGCAAGCGACAGCGACCGCCGCCCGAAGGGGGTCGTCGTGATATGCGTCTGCATTTTCCTTCACCTTGATCTGGGCAAAAGAAAAACGCTCGCCGAAACGGCGCTGAGGCCTCGCATGAGGCTTGACGGTGATTCCAGGAAGTGCGATTCTCAGGCTGTCACACGTTGAGAAGGGCTTCCGGAACTCTGTTTCGGGGGCCTTTTTCTTTTTGCCGGGTGTAGCATTGGGGCATGGGCCCCGGCTCAGCCGGTCAATTCGTCATCTCATCTCCCTTGTTCGCGTCCGAGAATTCCTCAAACAGCCTGTCGAGCTGGGAGGCAACGAAGTCGGCGAAATCCGGCACGGCCTTCTCGTTGAAGACCAGCGCCGTGCGCCCGCCTCCACGCTCGACATACCCTGCCCGGCGGCCCTGCGGCGTCGTCCAGACATCGCTCCGCGCAGGCAGCCGGGGCTTGTCGGCCAGCCTCTGCCAGAGCGCCTGAAAGCGCCGGTCGCTGTCCATGGCCCGCAGGGCCGGGTCGTCCAGCATCGCTTCCACGCTCTGGAGAAGTTTCGGGTTGTCCAGCTTCTCGGCGAGGCCGAGCCATCGTGCTCGTCCCGATTTGGGGGCCGGGCCGATACGCCGGACAAGCGCTTCCGGAATACGGCGCGCAACGGCGATGTAACGGCTAAGATCGGCCTTGTCGGTGGAAAGGGCGGCGATGATGGTCTGCCGGTCATGGCCGGCATCCTCCAGCCGCTTGGCGAACAGCGCTTTCTCGATAAACGACAGGTCTTGTCGGTCGAGATTCTCGCGCCCTTGCGCCACCACCAGCTCGGCGTCGCTCAGCGACTTGATGATCGCCTTCACCGAACGGCCGAGCCGCTCGGCGGCTCGCAGCCGGCGTCGGCCATAGGCGATCTGAAAGCGCCCGGCCGCATCAGGGTGCGGCCGCACGAGAATGGGCACCTGCTGTCCGTTCGCCTCGATGCTCGCGACCAGTTGCTCGAAGCCGGGATCGATCTCGATCGAAATCCGGTCGGCGATTGTCGAGCCGTCGATCTGGCTCGGCTCAAGCGATACCACGACATCGCTTGTGGCCAACTGCTGCTTCAGCCGTTCGCTGGCTCTCGCGGTTTCGGACAGCTCCTGGAGCGATGCGCCCATTGCCGCGACGGCGCCGGTGCGAACGCGCTCCGGTGCCCGCGCAGGGGAGGGGGCGGCAGCGTCCGGCTTCTTCAGGAACAGCGAATTGATCGCGTCCTTCCGACTCATCGCCATCCCTCCTGAATGAGGCGCCGCACGACAGGGTCGAGCCTCGGCGTGCTGTTGGGAGCTCCCAACGCGGCCGCGATGTCACCGCGGATCGCGCGCCCATGTGAGAGGGTCGCGTAGGCTTGCCTCGCCGTGTTGGGAGCTCCCAACACGGTCGGCCGGGGAGGGGAGGAGCAGGGCGCCATACCGCGATCCCTGTTCATCACGCCCGCCCCCACGCGGCCTTGATCAGCCCTTCGATCTCGGCGTTCACAGCGTCCAGGGCTTCCATCGCTCGGTCATAGGTCGACCGCGTGAGATTCTCCCGCCCGATCTCATAGAGCGTCTGCTTGGTCAGGCCGGCATCGGAGATGGCAGCGGACTTCACCATCGGGTTGGTCAGGACATAATCGTCGAACAGGTTGCGCAGCAGGGCTGCCACCTTGGTCTGCGGGGCGTCCTGCGGCTCGAAGCGCGTGAACAGGTAGCGGAGGAAATCATATTTCAACTCTCCGCCCGCCTCGCGAACCACGCCGAGCAAGTCCCGCGTCATGAGCAGAAACTGGCTCATCGAGGCAATGTCCAGCATTTGCGGATGCACGGTAACGATCATCGCGGTCGCCGCGCACAGGCCGCTCAGGGTGAGGAATCCCAACTGAGGTGGGCAGTCGATGACAATAACGTCGTAGCGATCCGCCACCTCGTCAAAGGCCGCAGCCACGCGGGTAAAGAAGAGATCCCCTCGCGACCTGTCCGTGGCGGCCAGCGCCTTCGGCGTCGTGTGCTCGAACTCCATCAGTTCGAGATTGCCGGGGATGAGATCGAGGCCGTCAAAATAGGTGGGCCGGATCACCTCGGCCAGCGGCCGACGGGCACCGTCATACCGAATGGCGGCGTAGAGCGTTTCGTTCGCAAGGACGTCGGTTTCCGGCATCACGCCAAGCAGGGCGGAGAGGCTAGCTTGCGGGTCGAGATCGACCGCGAGCACGCGGTATCCCTGCAGTGCGAGGTACTGCGCCAGGTGAGCGGAAGTCGTGGTCTTGCCCGATCCGCCCTTGAAATTGGTGACCGCCAGAACCTGAAGATGTTCGCCCGCGCGACGATGCGGCACGAACTCGACGCTTTCCCTGCCGCGAGCCGACCCTGCCAGAAGACGTCGGATCTCATTGAGCTGTCCCAGCGTATACAGACGCCGGCCATTGGCGGCCGTCTCCGGCAGGGGGCCTTCTCCCGCAAGCGTCATTTTCCGCAAGGTCGAATCCGAAATGCCGATCAACCGCGCCGCTTCGCCGGACGTGAAGCGGCGGAGAACCTTCTTCGACGAGGGCGGGAACAAGGCCTCGCTCATCGCCTGCAGCTGCGAACTCAACAATTCGGCCTGTGAGCCGATCGTCTCGTCCACACCAGCTATAATTTTTCGCGCGGGATCAGCGGCGTTCACGTCGAAAACTTTCATCACGGATAAACTGCCAATACGGCATGTTTTCCGTGACGATAAGCATGAACCGATTCGACGCAAGCGTTTAGTGGTTAACGAGACCTTACCAGCACGAAAGCGCCAGTGGCACCGGCCTGCTGACATTGAAGAACTTGGCGTGTTGTCAATACCTTGACCAAGATGCATTCCGCGACAGGACGCTTTCGGCCGGCTAGGGCGGGCCAAAATTGTCAGTCACGCCCGCTCGCTTTGTCACCCCCAATTGCCTTCCGGTAGAGCATTCACCGGCCTCAACGCGCCGTCCGACCGGTCACGCCCGATTCCCTCCGCGAACGCGAATGAACCCCAGCCTTCAACCGCGCCAACTCGTGGCCGAAACGCAGCAGATTTTATCTGTAATCGTTAGAAATCATTGATCTTGCATCACAATTCGGTTGAGCTAAGGCTAGCACTGCTTTTCCTTTACAACGCGGCGCGCAGCCCATCAGCGGCGTTCGCCTTCCACCGGTAACCGCCTTGGCTCCTTGCGTGATCAACCATCGGCTCTGGACGGCATGCGCCCACGCCCGCGCCGGAGGAGGGGACCATGCCTAGGGCGCTCAACCATTGGCTCGGAGAGCTTTACCGGCGCCATCACCGCGACCTCGTGCGGTTCGCCGCCCGGCTGGTGGGGGATCGCGACGGCGGCGAGGAAGTGGTGCAGAATGCCTATCTGCGGCTCGCCGGCCGCTCCGCGCAGGCGGTGGCGATCGAGCATCCCAAGACCTATGCGTTTGCCGCGACCCGCACCGCCGCCATCGACTTCACTGCCCGGCGCCACGCCGAATGGCTTCACCGGGTCGACATTGAGGAAATCGACGCGCTGGCCGCCCGCGGCGATTGCGAGGGCGACCTGCACCACCGGCGCCGCATCGTCCGGCTCGCTGTGCTGCTGAACGAACTGCCGCCGGCCTGCCAGAGGGCTTTCGTGATGAACAAGCTGGAAGGCCGTGGCCATCGCGAGATCGCCGCGCATCTCGGCGTCTCCGTCAGCATGGTGGAGAAGCACATCCTGCGTGCGCTCATCCATTGCCGGGACCTCATGCGCGACGAGGAGTGAGGAAAGGCCATTGAGGATTTCGCGCGTGACAGGCGTCTATAGGGGTGTGCCTTTGTCCCATTCTGTTGCGAGACGCCCTTGGTAATGTCGCCGCCCCATCGCCCGTCCTACCCGCCCCGTGCCCTGTCGGACGAGGCGCTGGCTTTCATCGTGCGCCTGCATTCCGGCGAGACGCAGCCGGCGGTTCTTGCCGCCTTCACGGCGTGGCGGCAACTGAGCCCCGACCACGAGGCGGCGGCACGGGAGGCGGAGCAGCTCTGGGGCGATGCGTCGCTTCTGCACCAGGATGCCCGCAGCGGCCTCATCCGCCCGGGCCCGGGCCGGCGCGCCGGCGACGGCCTGTCGCGACGCGACCTGCTGGCGGGAGCCGCCGGGCTCGGCCTCGCCGGCGCCGGCGGGGCGTGGCTCGCGGGACGGCTGGGGCCGCGTGCCGACATCGCCACCGGAACCGGTGACGTGCGGACGGTCACACTGGCCGACCGCTCTCAAGTCACGTTGAACGCCCGCACGGCGCTCGCGCTCGATTTCACCGCCGAACGGCGCGAGGTGCGGCTGCTCGAAGGGCAGGCGTTTTTCGACGTGGCGGCCGATTCCTCGCGGCCGTTCGAGGTGGTGGCGGGGGAGAGCCGGCTGCAGGCGCTAGGCACCGCCTTCGATGTCGACGCCAATCGCGGCGACGGCTCGGTGGCGGTGAGTGTCGTCGAACATGCGGTGCGCGTGACAGGAGCGGACGAACGCACGCTGAAGGCGGGCGAGCGCCTGCGCGTCGGTGCGGATGGGCGCCTCGGGCCGGTCACGTTGCAGCCGGCCGATATCACTCTCGCCTGGCGCTCGGGTTTTTACATCGCGCAGGACCGTTCGCTCTCGGACATCATCGCGGCGCTGCGTCCCTACCATTCCGGCTGGATCATTGCCCGCGGCGCCGGCCTCGACACGCTGCGCGTCAATGCCGTGCTCGACCTGCGCACCCCCGAGGCGTCGCTTGCCGCTCTGGCGCAGGGGCTCCCGGTCCGGGTGATCCCGCTTTCGGCGTTCCTCACCATCGTCTCGGCGGCGTGAGCGCGATTTTTCTTCTGAGAGCGCTGAGGATTTCCCCGCCGCCTCCCGTCTTAGCCAGCGAGGAACCGGAAGACCCGGCAGGGCAGGGGCCTCGTCACGCGAGCGGAGACAGGACGAATGGCGGGCTTCAGGGGACGAAAGGGTGTTTTGTGGGCATGCCTGACGGCATCGACGATGCTGATGCCGCTGCATCTCGGCGCGGCGCAGGCGCAGCCGGCGGGCGCGGTCCAGCGCAGCTTCGACATACCGGCCCAGCCGCTCGGCGCGGCGCTGACCGCCTTCGCCCGCCAGACCGGCATCCAGTTCGCCTATCCCGCCTCGCTCACCTCCGGGCGGACCTCGCCGGCGCTGCGCGGCAGCTTCTCGCCGGAAGACGCGCTGGCGCGGCTGCTGGCCGGAAGCGGGCTGATCTATGCCTTCACGGGCCCGGCCCGCGTGACGATCTCGGCGCCGGTCTCGGGCGGCGGCGTGGACAGTGCCGCCGACGGCGCGATCGCCCTTGACGCCATCGACGTCTCCGGCGCCCGCGCGGCGGCGGACACGCCGTTCGAGACCCCGGGCTCCACCAACTACATCTCAGCCGAAGAGATCGAGCGCTTCCCGCCGCAGACCGCCGGCGCGTTGTTCCAGGGCACGCCGGGTGTCATTTCCGGCGGCGGCAATAACGGCGCCTCGATCGACCCGAACATTCGCGGCCTGCAGGGCCAGAACCGCGTCGCCACTACGATTGACGGCTCCCAGCAATCGACCTCCTCCTATCGCGGCTATTCCGGCATCGACAGCCGCACTTATGTCGACCCGGATCTCATTTCGGGCATCACCGTCACCAAGGGCCCGGACGGCGCGGTCGCCGGGGCGATCGGCGGCACCATCGCCATGCAGACGCTGGACGTCGAGGACATTCTTCAGGCCGGCGAGCGTTGGGGCGTGCGTGTGCGCGGCGGGCTCGCCACCAATTCGGTCGCGCCGGTTGTCGGCGAAACGGCGGCGGTGTTCGGCGGCGGCGACGGCGCGGCCATCACCAATGGCAGCTTCGCCCTCGCGGTGCGGGAGGAGAATGTCGACGTGATCGGCGCGGTGGTGCGGCGCAAGACCGGCAATTACTTTGCCGGCACGCAGGGCTCCCTCACCACCACCGACTATCTCGGAAACGAGGTGCCGCTGTCGAATTACGGCCATGGCCAGCTTGTCTACAACACCTCGGAAGACGTGACCTCGGCGCTGCTGAAAGCCACTTTCCGCCCCACCGACGAGCAGGAACTGCAGATCGGCTATCTCTATTACGGCAACGAGTTCGGCGAGATTTCGCCTTCCGCGATCAATGCCGGAACCAATGTGACCTTCCAGATCCCGCTCAGCTCGGTCGCCATCAACCAGCTGACGGCGCGCTATCATTATGAGCCCGCCAACAACGACCTCGTCGACCTCAAGATCAATGCCTACCTCTCCAACACCGATGAAAACAATGTCTTCGCCGTTCTCGGCACCACGCCGGAACTGCAGCAGCAATCGAAGAATGTCGGCGTCAACGCCAGCAACACCTCGCATTTCATGCTGAAGGACACGCCGCTCGATCTCACCCTGGGCGGCTCATTCACCTATGAGGACGCAGAGCCCGTATCCGTCGACACCTGGGCCGATGCGACGTGGTGGGCGATTCCGGCCGATGGCGACCGCACCATCGGCGCGCTGTTCGCCCGCGTGAACTGGGAGCCGACCCCGTGGCTCGCCTTGGCGGCGGGGGTGGAATACCTCGCCTATGACACCAACTTCACCGGCACGACCTATTACGCGACCGACGAACCCTTCAGCGGCTATTCCGGCGATGGCTTCAGCCCGAGCGCCAGCATCACCGTGACGCCACTTGAGGGCTGGCAGATCTATGGCCAGTACCAGAGCGGCATCCGCCCGCCCAGCGTGCGCGAGACCAGCCAGACCCGCGCCGACCAGGTGTTCACCAGCGATCTCGACGCCGAACAGGCGAGCAATTGGGAAGTGGGCACCAACTTCCTGCGCGACAATCTCTTCATGGAGGGCGACAAGGCCCGGCTGAAGCTCGCCTATTTCGACAATACCACGAACAACTATATCGGCCGCACCTTCACCGGTACGATGAGCCTGTTCAATTATGATTATGTGCGCTTCAAGGGCTTCGAAATTTCCGGCCGCTACGATGCCGGGCCGATCTTCACCGAATTCGGCTTCAACTACTACACCGACTACGAAGCTTGCCTCGATGACGGCACCTGCCTCGACTACACTCTGCCGGCCGATTACCTGACCAATCAGGTGCCCCCGCAGTTCACCGCGTCCTTCACCGCCGGCGCGCGGCTGTTCGACGACCGCGTGACCATTGGCGGCCGCGTCACCTATATGGGCGAGCGCCTCGCCCCCGTGGTGGATGACGGCTCCTATTTCGTCGTCACCAAGCTGTGGGAGCCCTACACGGTCGTCGATGCCTTCGTGCAGTGGAAGCTGAACGAGAACCTGACGCTGGATGTCAGCGCGCTGAACATTCTCGACGCCTATTATGTCGACGCGCTGAACAACACCGACATGCCCGCCCCCGGCCGCACCATCACCGCGACCCTGACTGGGCGCTTCGGCAGCGGCGAACCGCTGGCCCCGTTGCCGCTCGGCCTGCGGCTGAACAGCGAGGCGTGGACCGGGCTCTATGCCGGCGCCTCCGTCGGCTATGGCTTCGCGTCCATCGACGGCACGACGACGCTGGCGGATGGTAGTGCCAACGCCATTGCGGCGACGGAATCGGCGAACGAGACGCTCGACGGCATGCTGGGCGGTGGCCAGATCGGCTACAATTACCAGTTCCGCAATGGGATCGTGCTCGGCGTCGAGGCGGATTTCAGCTGGCTCGCCCACAAGACCACGCATGCAGCGATCGCCACCGAGGCGCAGATCCTCATCGACAACGAGATGTGGCAGGCCAAGACGGATTATGCGTTCGACTGGCTCTCCACCATCCGCGCCAAGGCCGGCTATGCCCTCAACGACCGGCTGTTCGTGTATGGCACCGGCGGCGTCGCCTTCCTGCGCGAGAGCGAGCAGCGCTCGCAATACATCGCCACCACGTCAGGGGCGAGCGTGCCGAACGGCCACACCACGACGCTCTATTTCACCGAGGCGACCGGTGCGACCCGCACCGGCTTCGCCGTGGGCGGCGGCGCCGAATACGCGCTCTCCGACCGCTGGTCGTTGAAGATGGACTATCTGTTCACCGGCTTCGGCAGCGAGAGCTTCCTGTTCCCCGGCGCCCGGGCCGGCGTCGGCAAAAGCTATTCGGTGCGCACGGTCTGCCGGGCCAACAACTCGACCCCGCCATGCCCTGGGGGCAAAACGGTCATCATCACCCAAAACTTCACCGGCAGCTCCGAGACGGTGAATGGCCGCGAGGCCTCCAACGAGGCGGACCTGCAGATGCTCAAGATCGGCCTCAACTATCGTTTCTGACCATCGGATCCCGATCAAGCGGACAGGTTCCGCAATAGGGGAGGGTAGGGATCAGGTAGCGCAGGCAGCACACGCGGCGCTGGCGCGTGCCGTCGGCGAGGTAGCGCACCGGTTCGGCGAGCGGGTTGGCGGCACCATTGGCGAAGCGCCGACGCGCCAGCAACTCCCGCCCCTGTTGCACCCCGGGGTGAGCTTCCCCCAGCAACTGCGCGCAATGGCCGATGACCCTCTCGAACAGGTTGCCGGCATTGCTCCAGATCACGCGCCGCGTCAGTCCGCTCGCCCGGGCGAGGCTGTCGATGACCGGCGGCAAATGCTCGGTGACAAGGAACCCGAAGCGTTCCTCCGTGTCGCCGGGCGCTGAGGCCGTCCCCGCATGCGGCAGCGCGAAGGTGGCGACGCCGCCTTGAGCGTCCAGCGCGACCCGCATCCCGCGAGGGGCAAGTGGCAGGTGCCAATCGGCGGCGATCGCCGCCGCCGTGGCCGGCACCAGAAGACGGGAGAAATACAGCTTCGACCATTGCGAGGCGACCGCGCGCGGCTCCGGCTGCTCATAGCGCTCGCCGAAGCGGGCAAGCTCGGCGGCGAGGCGGTCGCTCCGCAGAAGCGCGTCGAGCGGTTCGAGCGCCGCCCGACCGTCATAGACGATGAGCGCGTCGCCGAACTCCTCTAGCGCGCCGGGGAACAGAGGGGCCAGCGGCTCGATCATCGCCGCCCCATCAGCACGGCATAACCCAGCGCGCCGATAACCGTCACCACCAGCCCGGCGGGTGCGTCCCAGGGGAAAGCGATGGTCCGGGCGAGCAGATCCGCCAGCATGAGCAGGATCGCACCGGCGAGCATGGCGCCGGCGATCTCCGCAAGCGGCGTGGCGAGGCCGGCGCGGCGGACGATATGCGGCGCCAGTAGACCGACAAAACTGATCGGCCCGACGATCAGTGTCGCCGTGGCCGTGAGCACCGCGGTGAGCACAATCAGCGCCAGCCGTGCCCGCGTGACGCCGACACCGACCGAGGCCGCCGTCGCGCGCCCGAGCGGCAGCAGCGCGAGCCAGCGTCGAACCAAGGGCAGTGTGAGCAGGGTTGCGGCGAGGACGGCAAGGGCCACGCCGGCATCTGCCGGGCGCACGGCATAGGTGGAGCCGGACAGCCAGCCGAGCAGCTGCACCAGTCGGGGGTCGCCGACCAGCACCGCCACCGAGAGGATCGAGGCGGCAAAAGCGCTGACCGCCACCCCGGTCAGCAGCAATTGCTCCGGCGCGAAACCGGAACGCCCGGCGAGGCGCAGGCTCAGCCCCAGCATGGCAAGGGCGCCGAAGCTGGCGAGCACCATGGCCTCGGACCGGCTAAGTGGCGGCAGCAGCAGCACCGCCGGGATCAGCACCAGTGCCGCGCCTGCGGAGACCCCGGTGAGTTCAGGGCTCGCCAGCGCATTGCCGGTGAGCCGCTGCATCAGGCAGCCGGCCAGCGCGAGCATGGCACCCGCCGCGCCCGCGGCCGCAAGGCGCGGCCAGCGCCAGGGCAGCACGTCGGCAAGGTCGCCCCCGGTGGCGAGGAACCAGCCTTCCGGCAGGCGCCCCAGCGACACGCCGGCAGCAACCGCGAGCAGCAGCGCGAGAGCCGCGAGCACCAGGACCGGCCCCGCCCGGCGCCGGGCGACGGCAGTGGCAGCGCGCGCGCGCGGCGGCGCCGGCGGAAGACGGCCGAGCAGGATGAGCAGCAAGGGCGCGCCCAGAAGCGCCGTCACGATACCGGTCGGGATGTCGATCACGCCGGAGACAAGCAGCACGGTTTGATCGGTCACCAGCAGCAGCCCCGCCGAGAGCAGCGGTGCCGCCACGAGCGACAGGCTTGCGCGCCGGGCGCCGGAGAGATCGGCCAGTGCCGCACCGGCGAGGCCGACAAAGCCGAGAATGCCGAACTCGGCGCAGACCAGTGCCGCCGGCACGAGCGCCAGGACCAGCGCGACCAGCCGCAGCCGCGCTGGCGCCAGGCCGAGAGCGCGCATTCCCTCGTCGCCAAGTTCGAGCAGGGCGAGCGGGCGGCGGATGAGCAGCGCCCCGGCGCCCGTGGCGAGGACCGCCAGCGCCAAGAGCCGCACCCCCGACCAATTGTCCTGCACCAGCGAACCCGACTGCCAGATCAAGAGTTCGCCGATCTCCTCGAAATGCACCAGGATCAGGAGGCTGGTGAAGGCATCGAGGCACAGCCCCAGCACCAGCCCGTTGAGGATCAGCCGCAGCGGGTCGAGACCGGAGCGGAGCGACAGCAGCAGAACGAGGCCCGCCGCCAGGCCGGCGCCGGCGAGAGCCGGCAGGAAGAAGCCGGCGGCGAGCCCGGGCAGCCAGATCAGCGTCCCGGCGACGCTGGCACGCGCCGCGGCGAACAGGCCGAGCGTGCCGGCTTCCGCCAGTGGGTTGCGCAGGCTCTGGCGCAGCAGGACCGCGCTGGTGCCGAGCAGCCAGCCGGCGAGCAGCGCGGCCGCCACGCGCGGCAGCAAGCCGTAAAAGACCCGCACTTCGGCAAGATCCGTCCCATCAGGAGCGAACAGCCGGAGCGACCAGTGGGTGACGCCGATGCGGGCGAGGTTGAATCCGGCCAGCGCCACGCCAAGACCGAGCAGCGCCGCGATGAGCGGCAGACCGGGCAGGCGGGGCCAGCCGAAGCGGGGCGCGCCGACACCCTCCTCGCGGCGGGCGGCTTCAGACATCGCGCAGGACCGGAAGCGTTGCGGCGAGCGCGCGCGCCAGGCGGGTGACCGAGCGTGGTCCGCCATTGGGATAGACCACCGGGATGCGGACGAGCCGGCCCTCCCTCACGGCGGGCAAGGCTCTCCAGACCGGGCTCCGCCCCAGCCGGGCCAGCGCCGCCTCGGTCTCGGCCCCGCGATCGAAATGCACGATCACCGCTTCGGGTCGCTCGGCGAGGCGCAGAAGTGGCGCGTTGGTGACGCCGAAGCCATTGACGCGGCCGTCATAGGCATTGGCGAGGCCGAGGCGCGCCAGTGTGTCCCCCACCATGCCGCGACCGCCGAACAGCGAGAGATTGCGCCCGTCGCGGTTGAACCGGCAGACATAGACGGGCCGGACGAACCCGCGCAGCGCCGCAGCCGCGTGCACAAGCGTGGTCTCGCATTCTTCAATGGGCGCATCCGCCCGTGACGGTTCGCCCAGCAGCGTGGCGACGAGGCGCAGAAGATCCTCGCCATGCGCAATGGCGGCCTCCCGGCCGGCCAGCACCGGCAACGGCACGAGCGGCGCGATGGCCGCGAGGTTCTCCAACCCCGCCGCCTGCCAATCGGCCAGCAGAATGCGCCGGGGCGCCAGCCGGCGCAGATAATCGAGATTCGGCTGCGCGAGCGGCCCGAGGTCGCGCACTTCCTCCGGCAGCAACGGATCGGCCACCAGCCGCCGATAGAGCGCGACATTGGGGGTTGCCAGCGGTGCGACACCGAGCGTCAGCATGAGTTCCGTGATCAGCAGGTCCATGCTGACCACGCCCAAGGCTTCGCCGGCGGCGGCGCCTCGTCCGGCGAGCAGCAGCGGCAGAGCAAACGCCCCGGCCAGAAGCCGGCGCCGGTCGAGGCCGCCGCCCACCGTATCTCTCACCATTTATAGCTCAGCGTGCCGATGACCGTCGCCGGCTCGCCATAGCGGCATCCGTCAATGGAGACGCAGGTATAGTACTGCTCGTTGAACACGTTGCGGGCGTTCACCTTCAGCGTCGCGCCCTCGAGCTTCGGGTTGTAGACGCCGAGATCGATGCTGGCCATGGCGTCGACCAGCGTATAGGCCGGCACCTCATAGACGCTGTCGGTGAGATTGGTGGTGCCGATATAGCGGATGCCCGCCCCGATCTTCACGCCCCGCAGCCCGATCTCGTCCAGCGTATAGGTGACCCAGAGCGAGGCGGCGTTGCGCGGCACTAGCGCCACCTGCTGGCCGATATCCTCGGTGTAAGCGCTCTCGATGATGGTGGCGTCGGTGTAGCTGTAGGCGGCGATCAGCTCCAGCCGTCCGATCGTGCCGCGCGCCTCGAATTCAAAGCCGCGCGAGCGCACCTCGCCCTGCTGGTAGGAATAGCCCAGCGCGTCATAGGTCACGACATTGGTCTGGGTGATGTCGTAGACGGCGGCGGTGAACAGCAGGTTCTGCCCCAGCGGCTCATAGCGCAGGCCCGCCTCATATTGCAGGCCCTTGCTCGGATCGAGCGGCGCGCCGGTGGCGTAGTTGAGACCGGCCTGCGGCTGGAACGACTGGCTGACGCTCGCATAGGGCGCGAGCCCGTTGTCGAAGAGATAGACGAGGCCGGCGCGTCCGGTGAAGGCGGCGTCTTCCTGATCCGTGACCTTGCCGGTCTGGTAGCTGGTGGTGGTGCTGTTGGTCCAGTCCTGCCGCCCGCCGAGCAGCAGCACCCAGTGCTCGCCGAACTTGATCTGGTCCTGCACGAACACGCCATACTGGTTGGCCAGCGTGTCGGAGCCGCGGTCGATCGCATAGTTGATGTTGGCGCCGCCATAGGAAACGCCGGTATCGAGATCGAGGAAGCTGTAGGAGCCGCCGCGGTAGCGATGGGAATCGTAGGAGCGCAGATAGTAATCGAAGCCGACCAGCGCCGTGTGCTCGGCGCCCAGCGCCTCGAACTTCGCTTCCAGCGAATTGGCCGAGGTCACGCCATAGGAGCTGTCCATCCGCGTCTGCGCGATCCGCGCCAGCAGCCCGCCGGTCGCCCAGAGCGGCGCGAGATTGCCGGTCATGTAGCTCCAGTCGACATCGGCATTGTAGTAGCGGTTATTGCTGCGGAAGGTCAGGCCATTGTCGAAGCGGTGCTCGAACAGGGCAGCGGCCGAGTAGCTGTCGCTGTCATAGCCATCGAAGCCATCGATGCCGAGAAATTCACTGCGTGGAATGTTGCCGGCGCTGACATCCTCGAACAGCAGCGGGGTGGCAAATCCGGTATCGACGCTCTGATAATTCGCCAGCAGCGTCAGGCTGGTGTCGTCGGTCGGGCTCCACGTGATCGCCGGGGCGATATAGGCCTTGTCGTCGGGCGTGTTGTTCACCCAGTTCTCGCCGTCGCGGTAAAGGCCGGTGAGCCGGTAGGTGAGCGTGCCGTCCTCGGTCAGCTTGCCGCCGAAATCCGCCGATATCTGCTTATAGTCATAGGTGCCGCCTTCGAGATTGACCTCGCGCAGCGTCTCCTCCGTCGGCCGCTTGGAAATGGCGTTGATGACGCCGCCGGGCGACATCTGGCCGTAGAGGATGGAGGCCGGGCCGCGCAGCACCTCGACCCGCTCCAGCCCATAAGGCTCCTGGCCGCCGCCATAGACATTGGACTGGTACTGCATGCCGTCGCGCAGCATGCCGCTCGACCCGTCGGCGACATTGAAGCCGCGCATCATCACATCGTCGGCCATGCGGCTGAAGGCGCCGGACTGGGCGACCACGCCGGGCGTGTAGAGCAGCGTGTCGGTGAGCGAAGTGGCATTCTGGTCGGCGATCTGGTCCGCCGTCACCACGCTGATCGACTGCGGCGTCTCGATGATCGGCGTGGCGATGCCGGTGCCGGACGAGGTCGTGGTGGCAAGATACCCGTCGACCGGGCCGAACGGATTCTGCTCGCCCGCGACCTCGATGGTGCCGAGCTCGATCGAGCCGTCGGCGGCCGATGCGTCTGCGCCGGTGGACGGGCCGGAGATGGTCAGCGTGTTGCCGCTGATCCGATAGGTGAGCCCCGAGCCCGCCAGCAGCCGGTCCAGCGCCTCGGCATAGGTGAGACTGCCGGCGAGGGCTGGCGCGTTGCGACCCCGCGCGAGGCCGGCGTCGAAGAACAGCTGCAGACCCGTGGCATTGGAGAAGGCGATCAACGCCCGCGACAGCGGCTGGGCCGGCATGTCGAAACGGGTCCGGGCCGCAACGGATGCGCCTTGCGCGTGCGCGGCTCCCATCGGCAGCAGGGCGCCGACGAACGCGCCGGTCATCATCAGGGACATCAGCAGCGCCGATTTGCGCTCCCGCCGCGCGCGCACCTGTTGTCCCGGCTTCCGGCCGGACCTTTCCCCGATGCCGCCTGCGTGCATTGACCAACCCCTGTCCTGTCCGTGAAGGGCGCCGTCTGCGGCCCTCACAAGGTCAGACACCCCGGACGGGGAAACAAATGAGCGCGAAGGCGAAAAAATCGTTCCGGCTACCGGCCATAGACGAAAGCGATGAGACGGCCGTCGACGACCCGCACCGGAAGCGTCGCGGCAATGGTGGCGAGAGCGGCGTCGACATTTCGGGTCTCGAACACCGCCGTCACCGGCATGTTGCCGATGTCCGTGTCCATGAGGAGGATGCGCCCGCGCCGGTAGCGTTGCAGTTCGCGCAGCACATCGGCGAGCGGGACATCCTCAAACACGATGCGATCGCGCCGCCACGCCTGAACGATGCCGGTGTCCACCTCGACCGGCGCGGCGAGGCCGGCCGGGCCATAGCTCACCTGCCAGCCGGCTTGCAGAGTGAGGGGAGGGGCGTCCGGCACCGCTACATCGACCGCGTGCTCGACGACCGCGACGGCGACGGTCTCGTCAGTCACCTTCACGTCGAAGGCCGTGCCCAGCGCACGGGTGCGCCCGTGCGCTGCATCCACGACGAAGGGGCGCGCCGGGTCGGGAGCGACCTCGAAGAAGCCCTCGCCCTGCAACAGGAGGATGCGGCGCAGACCCGGCGAGAAATCCGTCGTCATCGCCGAAGCGCTGCCGAGTTCCACACGGCTGCCGTCCTCCAGCGTGAAGCTGGCCCGTTCACCGGCAGCGGTGCGGAAGGTCGCGAAAAGGAGCTGCCGGTTGTAAAGGACATAGCCGGCCGGCACGGCGAGAGCCGCCGCCAGGCCTCCGAGCAGCACGTCGCGGCGCCCCAGCCGGCCGGCCCGGCGCAGCCGGCGGAACTCCGGCTCGACCGCGTCAAAGCGATTCCACAGGGCTTCCGCCCGGGCAAAGGCGGCGCCGTGTTCCGGATCGGTGGCCAGCCACGCGGCAAAAGCCCGGCGCTGCTCGGCGTCCGCCGGCTCCTCGCGCAGGCGCACGAACCATTCAAGGGCTTCGATGTCGACGGGTTCGGTCAAGCCGAGGCTCACGCGCATTGGGGGTTGCGGCAGAAGCCCGCCGCCAGGGCAGCCTACAGGCGCCGGCTGAGTTCAGCCATGGCCGCGACGATATGGGTGATGACCGTGTTGCGGGAGACCTGCATGCGCGCGGCCACCTCGTCATAAGACAGCCCCTCGATGCGGCACAGCACGAAGGCCTCGCGCCGGCGCGGCGGCAGCGCGGCGAGGGCGGTGAGCAGATGCATGAGTTCGCTGCGGTGCAGCGCCGCCATTTCCGGCGAGGGCGCGGGATCGGCAAGCGCGTCCAGCGGCTCGCCGGCCATTTCCACCTCCGCGCGCCGGCGGCTGTCGCGCAGATGGTTGAGCGCGAGATTGCGCACCGCCTGCATCACATAGGCCGGGCTCGGCGCTTCTCCCTGCGGATGCCGCCCGAGCAGGTTGACGAAGGCCTGCTGCACCACGTCCTCCGCGCTCGCCGGATTGCGCAGGATGCGGCGCACATAGGCGCGCAGGCGCCCCTGCTCGGCGACGTAGAGCCGTGTTACGTCCAGAAGCTGTGCAGTCATCTCGTCATGAACCGGAGAGCAGGACACGGGGCGGGAAGAGACGCGCACCCTATTCATGCTGATGACTTGATTCAACAATCTTAGTTTTGATTTATTATAATATCAGATGAGCAATGCGAGCGGCTTATACTTCATCGCATTTGACCTCGTGCGACGGAATAGCGTAAGCGGGGAGGCGAGAGCCGGAGAAGGCCCGCCGCCAGCCAAGGACACCGCTTGACCCCAACATCCATGCTCACCTCCGCCGCTTCCGGCGCGACACCGCTGTTCGACCTCGACCGCGTCAGCTTTGCCGTGCCGGGGCGGGTGCTGCTCGCGCCGCTGACGCTTACTCTCCCGGCGGGAGGGCTGATCGGCCTGATCGGGCACAATGGATCGGGCAAGTCGACGCTGCTGAAGATTCTCGCGCGTCAGCATCCGGCCTCGGCCGGTGAAGTCCGCTTCGACGGGCAGCCGCTCGGCGCGTGGAAGGATCGCAGCTTCGCCCGCAAGCTCGCCTATCTCCCGCAGGCGACGCCGCCCACCGGAGGGCTTCTGGTCCGCGAGCTCGTCGCTCTGGGCCGCTATCCCTGGCATGGCGCGCTCGGCCGTTTTTCCGCCACCGACCGCAGCAAGGTGGACGAGGCAATCGCGCTGACCGGCATCAGCTCCTTCGCCGACCGACTGGTGGACACGCTGTCCGGCGGCGAGCGTCAGCGCGCCTGGCTCGCCATGCTGGTGGCGCAGGATGCCGAATGCCTGCTGCTGGACGAGCCGACATCGGCGCTCGACATCGCCCATCAGATCGAGGTGCTGGCGCTGGTGCGCGACCTCTCGCACGCGAAGAAACTGAGCGTGATCGCGGTTCTGCACGACATCAACATGGCAGCGCGCTTCTGCGACGAGATTCTTGCCTTGAGCGGCGGGCGCCTCGTCGCGCGCGGCGCGCCCGGCGACATCGTCACGCCGGATCAGTTGCAGGCGATCTACGGTCTGCGCATGGAGGTGCTGAACCGCGCGGGTGGAGGCCTGTTCGCCACGCCCGCCTGACGATGCTGGGCCGCTCCCACGCGCGACCGCCTATCGGCCGCCGCCAAGCCCCGGCTCGGAGGACGAAGGCGGGCGGTAGCCCTTCAAGAACAGTGCGAGGCCGCTTTCGATCGTGGCCGTCACCCTGTCGTTTGTCAGCGGCTCAAGGGCGAGCAGACCCGTCAGCGGTATGTCGACGGAAATGAGCTGAAGGAACTGTGAGGCGGCAAGCGCCGGGTCGGGCACCGCCAGGTCTCCCCTCGCGCTCGCCTCGCGCAGGAAGAACTCGACCCGCTCCAGGATCGCCTTGGGTCCAGATTCATAGAAGATGCGTCCGAGTTCGGGGAACCGCGGCACCTGGGCGATGATGGTCCGATAGAAGGCAAGCGCATCGGTCGTGGCGAACATCGCCGTGAAATTCTGGGCGATGGCCCTCAACGCCTCCTCGACATCTTGGGTGTCCGTCGCTGAATTCCAGATGGACTGCGCCGTCTGCTGGCAATTGTCCCGCACAAGCGCCGAGAACAGCGCCTCCTTGCTCGGGAAATAGACATACATGGTCGTCTTGGAGATCCGCGCGGCCTTGGCGATCGCGTCCGTGCTGACGGCATCATAGGGAAGTTCCAGAAACAGCGCATGCGCGGCCTCCAGCACCTGCCGCACCTTCGGGTTTTCCATGTCAGCTGGTGCGGTCGTCCCCGTCTCGGGAGCCTCGATTTTCCCACCGTGCCGAACCATGCCGCACCTCCTCACACGAAAATGGACTGTACAGTACAGTTCACCATTGACCTCTCGCGCATTTTGCGTCAAGCCTGCGACTGAACTGAACTGAACTGACCAGTACAGCCAAGGCGATTCCCATGCACGTCCGTCTTATAGGCATAGCCGGGCACACGAAGCACCCGCCGACGCGCCGAGCGCCCGCCGTCCTTGGCGGCTTGCTCGCGCTCGCCGCGCTGACCGGCTGTGGACAGGAACAGGCAGCGACGCCGCGGGCGCTGGAGACCGTCAAGGTTCAGACCGTGTCGTTTCAACCCGTCGCCCGAACCATATCGCTGAGCGGCACGGTGACGGCGCGGGTCGAGAGCAAGCTTTCCTTCCGCACCGCCGGCCGAATTGCCGAACGCAAGGTCGATATCGGCGATCATGTGAAGGCCGGCGATGTTCTCGCCACCATCGAGACGCCGCAGCAGGTGGCCGACCTCCAGGCCGCGAAAGCGACGTTGCAGTCGGCCGAAGCGACGCTGACGCAGGCGCAAAGCAGCTTCGACCGGCAGAAGCAGCTGATCGACAGCGGCTTCACCACGCGCAGCAGCTACGACTCCGCCGAGGAGCAGCTGCGCCGGGCGGAAAGCTCACGCGACTCGGCCCGCGCGGATGTCGGAACCGCCGAGGAACAGCTCGCTTTGACGGTGCTGAAGGCCGACGCGGACGGCATCGTCACTGCGCGCGATGCCGAAACCGGCCAGGTGGTGTCGGCCGCCCAGACCGTGTTCACCGTCGCGCGGGACGGTGCCCGCGACGTGGTATTCGATGTCTACGAATCCCTGCTCGCCGATACCCCTCAAAGCGATCAGGTGGAGATCCGGCTGCTGTCCGACCCGAACGTGGTCGCCACCGCCATCGTCCGCGAAGTGTCGCCGACCTTCGATTCCGCCACGGGAACCGTGCGCGTGAAGATGTCGCTGATCGATCCGCCGGTCGCCATGGGCCTTGGCGCGGCGGTGGTCGGCAGCGGCACGTGGGCGCCGAGAAATCTTGTCTCTCTCCCATGGACCTCTCTGTCGGCGAGCGAAGCCGGGCCGGCCGTCTGGGTCGTCGACCCACAGACCCACACCGTCTCGCATCGCGCCATCACCGTGGAGCGCTACGTCAAGGGCGAAATCCTCATCAGCGCCGGTCTCAAGGACGGCGAGATCGTCGTCACTGCCGGCGGCCAGTTCCTGCGCCGGGGTCAAGTCGTCTCCATCGCATCGGGAGAGCCGTCGTGAGGTTTCAACGCGCAGTCATCGCGCTGGTCGGCATTGGCGCGCTTGGCGTGCTGACCGGCTGCTCGGAAAACGAGGCCGCCACCGCGCCTGTGGTGCGGCCGGTGCTGTCGATGGTCGTGGAGCCGCAGCGCGCCGAGACGGTGAGCTTCACCGGAACGATCCAGCCCCGCTTCTCGCACGACCTCGGTTTCCGCGTCCTCGGCCGGGTGATCTCGCGCGACGTTGATGTCGGCGCCACGGTCACGGCCGGTCAGCTCCTCGCCACGCTCGATCCGGTGACGCTCACTCTCGCGGTCCGGCAGCTGGAGGCGGAGCTTGCGAAGGCCGAGGCTCAGCTGGTGTTCGCGACTGCGACCCGAGACCGCAAGAAGGCGCTGGTCGCCCAGAAGGTCGCGTCGCAGGCCGATCTCGACACGGCGGATGAATCGCTCGCCAGCGCCAGCGCCGCCGTCACCCGCGGCCGCGCCAACCTCGACAAGGCGAAGGAACAGCTGTCCTACACCCGGCTGGTGTCGGAAACCGACGGCATCGTCACCGCCACAGCGGCGGAAGTCGGCCAGACCGTGAATGCCGGCGACACCGTCATTACCGTCGCCCAGGCGGACATTCGCGAGGCGATGGTCGACGTTCCCGACGAAATGGCGCGGACGCTGAAAATCGGCGATCCATTTACCACCTCGCTCCAGGTCGAGCCCAGCGTCCATGCGGAGGGACGCGTGCGCGAAATCGCGCCGCAGGCCGACGCGGCCACCCGGACCCGCCGCCTCCGGATCACCCTTGACGCGCCGCCGCCGACGTTTCGCATCGGGACCACCGTCGTCGCCTCGCCTCGGCGCGACGAGCGCAGCCTGGTCGATCTGCCGCGTTCAGCGCTGCTCCGTGCCAATGGCGACACCTTCGTGTGGGTGGTGGACGAGAAGGCCATGACTGTCTCCCGCGCCCGCGTGGAGGTAGGGGAGGCGACCGGTGACACCGTGCCGATCATCCAGGGCATCGACGCCGGAACACGGGTCGTGATCGCCGGCGTCAACAGCCTCAGCGAAGGCCAGAAGATCAAGATTGACCCGGAGATGGTCCCATGAGCGGCTTCAACCTGTCCGATTGGGCGCTCCGCCACCGTTCGCTGGTCTGGTACTTCATGCTCATCGCGTCGGTCGCTGGCGCGCTCGCCTATGTCCATCTCGGGCGGGAGGAAGACCCGAACTTCACCATCAAGACGATGCTCATCACCGCGACCTGGCCGGGCGCATCGATCGAAGACACCGCCACTCAGGTGACCGACCGGATTGAGCGCAAGCTCGAGGAAATCACCACCCTCGACTACACCAAGAGCCAGACCTCGCCGGGTCGGACCACGATCTTCCTCAATCTTCGTGACACGACCCAGGGGCGCGCCGTCAACGACACTTGGCTGCGGGTGCGCAACATCCTCACCGACCTCAAGGGCGAGTTGCCGGACGGCGTTCAGGGCCCGTTCTTCAACGACGATTTCGGTGATGTGTACGGCAATATCTACGCCTTCACCTCCGACGGGCTCACCCAGCGCCAGCTGCGCGACTATGCCGAGGCTGCGCGGGCGCGCATCCTCACCGTGCCCAATGTCGGCAAGGTCAACTTGATCGGCGCTCAGGACGAGGTCGTCTATCTCGAATTCTCGACCCAGCAGATGGCGGCTCTCGGTCTGAGCCAGCAGACCATCATAGATGCCCTGAGCGCGCAGAACGCCGTCGTCCCCTCAGGCACCATCGAGGCCGATGGCGAGCGGATTTCCGTGCGCACCAACGGGCAGTTCGGGTCGGAGAAGGATCTCAGCAAGGTCAATCTCTGGATCAATAAACGCTTTTTCCGCCTGTCGGACGTGGCAACCATCACCCGCGGCTATGTGGACCCGCCGACCTCGCTGTTCCGTTACAATGGGCAGCCGGCGATCGGCCTCGCCATCGGCATGAAGCCGGCCGCCAATCTGCTCGAATTCGGCGAGGCGCTCTCCCAGGAGATGCGCCGGATCGAAGCCGAGCTTCCCATCGGCGTGGGCGTGCATCTGGTCTCCGATCAGCCGCAGGTGGTCGAGGAAGCCGTCGGCGGCTTCACCAAGGCGCTAGGCGAGGCGGTGGCGATCGTGCTCGTCGTCTCCTTCATCAGCCTCGGCCTGCGCGCCGGGCTCGTCGTCGCCCTGTCGATTCCGCTGGTGCTGGCGATCACCTTCGTGGTGATGGAATATCTCGGCATATCGCTCCAGCGCATTTCACTGGGCGCGCTCATCATCGCCCTCGGTCTGCTGGTGGACGACGCGATGATCGCGGTCGAGATGATGGTCTCGCGGCTGGAAGTGGGCGACACGCTGGAGAAGGCGGCGACCCATGTCTACACCTCCACCGCCTTCCCCATGCTGACCGGCACGCTCGTCACCGTCGCCAGCTTCATTCCCGTCGGATTGAACAGCAGCAGCGCCGGCGAGTTCACCTTCACCCTCTTCGTCGTCATCGCGGTCTCGCTGGTCGTCTCCTGGATCGTCGCGGTTGTCTTCACGCCGCTGCTCGGCGTCACCCTGCTGCCGAAATCCATGAAGAAGCACCATGAGCAAGCCGGGCGCTTCACCCGCCTCTTCCGTGCCGTCCTGCACACCTGCGTCCGCTTCAAATGGCTGACCATCGCGGCCACATTGGCGCTTTTCGTCGGCTCGGTCGTCGGCATGGGCTATGTGCAGCAGCAGTTCTTTCCGTCGTCCGACCGGCCCGAAGTGATCGTGGACTGGACCGCGCCGCAGAACGCCTCCATCACCGAAACCCGCACGCAGATGGATCGTTTCGAGGCGGTCCTCAAGGATGACCCCGACGTCGCCTTCTGGTCGTCCTATGTCGGCGAAGGCGCGCAGCGTTTCCTGCTATCCTTCGATGTGCAGCCGGCAAGCCCCAATTTCGGCCAGCTCGTCATCATGGCGAAGGGGCTGGAGGCACGGGACCGGCTGATCCGGCGGCTCAAAGCTCTCGGCGAGACGCAGTTCGTCGGCACGGACGTGTTCGTCCATCCGCTCGACATCGGGCCACCGGTCGGCCGTCCTATTCAGTACCGGGTCAGCGGCCCGGATATCGGCAAGGTGCGCGGCTATGCTCACGAGGTCGCATCCATCATCGGCTCGAACCCCAACACCGATCGCGTGACCTATGACTGGAGCGAACCGGCCCGGGTGGTGAAGATCGACATATTGCAGGACAAGGCCCGCCAGCTCGGCGTCACCTCGCAGGATGTGGCGACGGTGCTGAACGGCGTGGTCGGCGGAACCACGGCAACCCAGATCCGCGATTCCATCTACCTCGTCGATGTGGTCAGCCGGGCCCGTCCGACCGAGCGCGCCTCCACGGAGACGCTGGAGAACCTTCAGATCCCCGCGCAAAACGGGCGCTCCTTCCCGCTCGCGGCGATCGCGACCTTCCACTACGAGCTGGAGCAGCCCCTCATCTGGCGGCGCAACCGCATTCCGACGATCACGGTCAAGGCCGGCCTGATCTCCTCGGTCCAACCGGCCACCGTCGTCGATCAGATCAAACCGCAGATCGACACCTTCATCGCCAAGCTGCCGGCCGGCTATCATGTCGTCACCGGCGGCGCGGTCGAGGAAAGCGCCAAGGGACAAGGTCCGATCGTAAGTGTCGTGCCCATGATGCTGATCGCCATGGCGACGCTGCTCATGTTCCAGCTGCAGAGCTTCCAGCGCCTTGTCCTGGTGGTGGCCGTCGCGCCACTCGGCCTGATCGGCGTCGTCGCCGCACTGCTGCCCTCCGGGGCGCCGCTGGGCTTCGTGGCGATCCTGGGCGTTCTGGCGCTTATCGGCATCCTGATCCGCAACTCGGTCATCCTCATCGTCCAGATCGAGCATCTGGTGGAGCAAGGAAAGGACAAATGGGGTGCCGTGCTCGAGGCCACGGAGCACCGGATGCGACCGATCATGCTGACCGCCGCCGCGGCCTCGCTGGCGCTGATCCCGATCTCGCGCGAGGTGTTCTGGGGCCCGATGGCCTATGCGATGATGGGCGGTATCATCGTCGGGACGGTTCTGACGCTGCTGTTCCTCCCGGCGCTGTACGTCGCCTGGTTCCGCATCAAGGAACCCGATGACATGCAGGCCAGAACGGCAGAAGGGGTCTCAGGCGTTCAGCCGGCTGGTAGCTGATAGCTGCCTCGCGCCCGGCGCGAAACCGCGTCGGGCGTGCCGCGCGTGGGGCGCCGGCCGCACCCACGGACGCCATCGGCCTATGGATGCCGCCGCTGCGCCCCAAGGAAAAGCGATGCAGGCCATGGCCGGGCGCCACAGGCTCGGCTATCCCTTGACCTTCCGGCAATTGCTCGCAACTGCCGGAAGGCGGCGCCCCCACTTCATACCGACACGTCAGGGCATCGGCACGAATAAACCAATCGTATATTGGTTTATTCGTCACCCCCGACCCTGGCGTGCAGATCGAGAGATTTCGATCCCTAATAGCCACCAATAACTTAGAATTCCCTGAAACGGGCGGGCCGCGGCCGGCCAAAATCTTGACTTACTTCCGAACCAATATATAACCAAAGACGAATAGGGTCAGATTGATCCAATAATCGGGCACAGACCCGACACGGCGGGCGCGGCCACGTGCCTTTGGGAGGAAGCCAATGTCCAACATGTTCAATCGCCGCCAGATCCTGGTCGCGGGCGCTGGGGCGCTTGCCGCTCCGGCGCTTCTCGGGCGCTCACGGGCCTTTGCGGCCGACGGGTTCCCCAGCAAGACCATGCAGGTACTGATACCCACCGGCGAAGGCGGCGGCGTCGATCAGGCGGCGCGCGCCTTCAATCGTATCTGGAGCAAATATCTCGGGGCCAATTTCGAATATTCCTACTTCCCCGGCGCCTCGGGCCAGGTGGGTTATGAGGTCTTCGTCGCCATGCGGGAGCCGGACGCCTACAATATCCTCTTCGGCAATATCGGGCCGGAAATGATCATGTACGCGACCCAGAAGGTAAAATACAAATATCCTGAGGACTTTACCTATATCGGCAGCATGGATGTCGATGACTCGGTGATCTGGGTGCCGGGCAACAGCCCGTTCAAGACCATTGGTGACATGGTCGAGCAGGGCAAGAAGCGGGAGATCACCCTTTCCACCAGCCGCCTGCCTCATCCCTCCACCATCGGTGCGCTGGCCCTGGCCGAAGCCACCGGCATGAAGGTGCGGATGATCCCCTATGGCGGCGGCGGCCCGGCGCGCTCCGCCGCGCTCACCGGCGAGGTCGACGGGTGCGCGACCTTCCTGTCCTCCTCGCTCGGTCTGGGCGATCAGGCGCGGTTCCTGGCCGTGTTCAACGACAGTAACCGGGCGCCGGAACTGACCAATAACGCCCCGGCGGTGAACCAGGCGCTCGGCACCAAAATTCCGCCCTTGTCCGGCCAGCGCGCCATCGCCATCCACACCAAGGCGGTGGAAGCCTATCCCGACCGGGTGAAGAAGCTGACCGACACCTTCCAGCAGGTCTTTTCCGATCCCGACTACAAGGTCGTTGCGGAGAAGGCCGGTACGCCGTGGGAATTCATCCAGTTTGGCGACGTGGCCTCCTGTCAGAAATCGGCGGCTGAATTCATCGAACTCGCCGAGCGGTTCCGCCCGCTGCTCACCGCTTCCAAGGGCTGAGCCCGGCAGACCCATCCGGCGCCACTCCGCATGCCGGGTGGCGCTGCGGCCGCATGCGTGCGGCGCCCCGCCCGGCGGGACCGGGCCTTCCCGTTTTCTGCGCAGGACAGAGCCATGAACGACGAGCGTAAGGCCCCCGTCGCGACCGGCGCCGACTGGATCATCCCCGGCCTCGGCGCCGCCTTTGCGACCTACTATCTCTATTCCATCAGGGACCTCGAATGGGAAGCCAAGGTGTCCGGCGTGTTCTGCGCCGTCGTCCTGTTCCTTCTCATCGCCATTTTCGCGCTGCGGACGGCGATCGGCCTGCTGCGCGGCACCCATTACGTGGAATGGCGCAGCCTGTGGGAAAGCCGCTCGCTCGCCACCATACGCGGCCTGCTGTTCGGGCTCACCGTGCTGTCGGTGGCGATCATCCCGTGGGCGGGGTTCACCGTCTCCACCTTTCTGTTCCTCTTCTTCGCCTTCCTCTGGCTGCAGCGGATGAGCGTGAAGAACGCGGCAATCACCGCCGCAGCCCTGGCTCTGGGGGGCTATCTCCTCTTCATCTTCATCCTGCGCACCGCCTTCCCGACCGGCCCGTTCGAGCGGCTGGTCGCGGCTCTGACCGGCCTGTGAGAGGCGCCTGCGATGAACCTCAGCTTCAGCCTGCTCGCCGACCAGTTCCTGCTTAATTTCAGCTATCTCTGGCTCATCGTCATCGCCACGACGATCGGCATCATCATCGGTGCCATGCCCGGCTTCGGCTCGGCCAACACCATCATCATGCTGCTGCCCTTCACCTTGGCAGTGGATGTGGACGTCGCCATGATCTTCATGGTGTCGCTGTTCGTCGCCTCGCATATGGGCGGGGGCATCACCTCGATCCTGCTCAACATTCCCGGCAATGGCGGTTCGGCGGCGACCTGCCTCGACGGCTATCCCATGGCCAAGAAGGGGCTTGGCCAGCAGGCCCTCGTGCTGTCCTTCGTGGCTTCCACGGTCGGGGGCATGGTGACGGCGCTGATGTCGATCTTCCTGCTGCCCTATATTGCGCGCCTCGCCTACTACATGCACAGCGTCGAGATGGTGGTGATCCTGCTGTTCGGCATCACGCTGATCGCCTCCGTCGCCTCCGACAACATGCTCAAGGGCCTGATCGCCGGCTTTCTCGGTCTCCTCATCGGGGCCATCGGCGCCGACCACATCTATTCCACCCCTCGCGGCACCTTCGGCTTCATCGAGCTTTATGACGGCGTGCCGCTGATCGCGGTGCTCATCGGCATCTTCGCCATCTCCGAGGCGCTGATCATGATGGAGCAGAATTCCGTCCTCAGCGAAACCGGCATGCAGATGATGAAGCGGTCCGGCTGGAGGGAGACCTGGGACGGCGTCGTCATGTCGTTCCAGCGCACCTGGCACATGATCTGGACCGGCATCATCGGCCTCATCATCGGCATCGTGCCCGGCGCCGGCGCCTCCATTGCCGCTTTCGTTGCCTATCAGCAGTCGCGGCTCTATTCCAAGACGCCGGAAAAATACGGCACGGGTATTCCCGAGGGCGTCATCGCGCCGGAATCGGCCAATAATGGCTGCGCCTCCGGCGATCTCATCCCGCTCCTCGTCATCGGCGTGCCCGGCGGCACGACGGCGGCGGTGATGCTCATCGTGATGACCTATCACGGGGTGCAGCTCGGCCCGCGCCTCTTCCTGCAGAATCCGGGGCTGGGCTATGGCGTCTTCATCACCATGCTTGTCGCTTATGCGGTGATGCTGTTCACCACCCTGCCGCTGACCCGCTGGGTCTCCAAGCTGGTGATGATCCCCACCCCCGTCCTGGCCCCGATCATCATCGCCTTCACCCTGGTCGGCGCCTTCGCCCCGCGCGCCTATATGTTCGACCTGTGGCTGACCCTGCTGTTCGGCGCGATCGGCTATGTCTGCCGCAAGACCGGCTTCAATGTCGTGGCGCTGCTGATCGGCGTGATCCTGGGACCGATGCTGGAAGCGAATGTGATGCGGGCGCTGCGCATCAGCGGCAATGACCCGTGGGTGTTCTTCTCCTCACCGGTCGGCAATGTGTTGTGGGCGGCCCTCGCCATTTCGCTGGCCATTCCGTCCATCGTCCAGTGGCGACGCAACCGCGCCGCTGCCCGCATCGCCGCCGCCTGAGGTACGACCATGAACGCGCCTTCGACGCCGGGCCCGATCGCCAGCGCCAATCTCCGCCCGCTCGCCCGGCTCGACCTGCCGGGCGGGGGCGAGGTGACGATCAAGGACGGCCATGCCTTCATCGGCCATATGTCGCCGCCCGACGGCACCACGATCCTCGATATCCGCGATCCCGTACGGCCGCGGATCATCGCCCGGCTGGCGCCGCCCGATCCGTTCTCCCACACCCATAAGGTCAAGGTGGCGGGCGATCTCATGATCACCAATGTGGAGCGGCACCGCCGGCACTTCTACCGCCGGGGAGAACGCCTCGCGACCGTCGCAGCGGAACTGGAGGCCGGTCTGGGCCGCCCCCCGGAGGAGGCGGAGCTTGCCGCTGCCCTCGGCGTGGCGCCCGGCGAAATGGCGGATCTGCGCGCCGGGCTCGCCCGCGGCTACGATGCCGGCGGCTTCCGCGTCTGGGATATCGCCGATCCCGCCCATCCGCGCGAGCTGGCCTATGTGAAGACCGGCGGCATCGGCGTGCACCGCTTCGATATGGACGAGCGCTTCGCCTACATCTCCACGGAGATGGAGGGCTATGTCGGCAATATCCTCGTCATCTACGATCTCGCCGATCCGACGCGGCCGCGCGAGGTCTCGCGCTGGCACCTGCCGGGCCAGAATGTCGCCGCCGGCGAGACGCCGAGCTGGCCCGGTCAGCGCCACCGTCTGCACCACGCGCTGCGGGTGGGCGACATTCTCTGGGCCGGCTGCTGGTATGCCGGCGCCTATACGATCGATGTCTCCGACATTTCCCGGCCGCGCACCCTCGGCAGCTTCAATTACCACCCGCCATTTCCGGAGCCGACGCATACGCTGTTCCGGCTCGCCACTTCCATCGCCGGCCGCGAGATCGCCCTGATGGTCGACGAGGAACACGACCATACGCCCGGCCAGCCGCACGCCTTTCTCTGGGTGATGGACGCCAGCTCTCCGGGGGCGCTGACCCCCATTTCCACCTTCCATGTCGCCGACACGGATTCGCCCTACGCAAAGGCCGGAGGCCGCTTCGGCGCCCACCAGTTCCAGGAACGGCAAATCGGCAGCCTCGTCTTCGCCAGCTGGTTCGCCGGCGGGCTGCGGGTGATCGATCTGGCGACCCCGGACGTGCCGCGCGAGATCGGCCATTTCGTGCCGCAGCCGGCGCCCGGCCATCGGGCGCCACAAAGCAACGATGTCGATGTCGATCCCCGCGGCATCGTCGCTCTGCTGGACCGCGACCGCGGCCTCGACCTCATCGCCTTCGAGGGCTGAGCCATGTGCATCGACTGCTTTGACGACAGCGACGCGGCGGGGGAGGATCTCGGCTTCGCCGCCGGGGAGATCGCCTGGCTGGCGCGCCGCATCGAGAGCGACATGAAGGGCGCGCCTCTGCCGGCGCGCAGCTGGCAGATCTATTTCGGCGAGGCGAGCGGCGCCCTCGACTGGCCGTCACTGGAACGCATCGGGCGGGCCATGGAAGGCGCCCGGCAGGTTGCGCAGCTCGCGGGCGGGCCGTTCCACGCGGCTGACGGCTGATCTCGGCACATCCTCTGGCGGACCGCCTTGGGTGGCGCCGGAGGCTGGCCGACAATCAACCTACGTCGAAGACCTCGAGTGCCCCATGCGTTGAGCAGGGTTGCGTACCATGTTAGGGCATGTGGCCTCTGCCGCGCGCGGGGCGGCATGAAAGGGAACTGGCATGGCACGAACGACCATCCATCTACCCATCTCCCTGCAGAGGCGGCTCGACGACGAGGCCGCGCGAAGGAGTATCAGCCGCGAGTGGCTGATCCTGTCCATCCTCGCCGAGCACGTCGATCTCAATGTTCATACCGTCTTCCAGGTTTCCACCTCGGGCGCGCTGGTCGCCGGCGTGTACGACAAGGAGGTCACGGTCGGGACATTGCTTGAACATGGCGATTTCGGCCTGGGCACTTTTGCCGGCCTCGATGGCGAGATGGTGGTGCTCGACGGCCGTGTCTATCAGGCCCACGGCTCGGGCAAGGTGACCGAGGCCACCGGCGAGGCCGGCGCGCCCTTCGCCGTCATCACCCACTTCACCCCAGACCGTTCAGGGAACGTCACCGACATCGGCAGCTTCGGCGATCTGGAAGCGCGCTGCGACGGCTTCCGCGCCTCCGACAATATCTTCTATGCGCTACGCCTGCACGGCCGGTTCGCGCACATCAAGACGCGGGTGGTGAATCCGCCGGCGCCGGGCACCGCGCTCACCGAAGCCGCCAAGTCGCAGAGCGAGTTCGAATTCGACGATGTTACCGGAACGCTGGTCGGCATCTGGTCGCCGGTCTTCGCCAGCGAGTTCAGCGTCCAGGGTTATCATTTCCACTTCATTTCCGACGGCAAGGATCAGGGTGGCCATGTGCTGGATGTGCGGGCGGAGACGCTCGACATTGCCGTCGAGGCCCTGTCGGATTACCGGCTGATCCTGCCGGAAACGGAAGCGTATCTGAAGGCTAATCTCGGCCGTGACATCGCCGCCGAGCTGAATGCCGCCGAACGTGGCCACTGAACGCACGCCTGCGGAGAGCATCATGTCCGATGAAAACAAGACGGCCCCGATCGGCGCCGACCTGGTGGTTCGCACGCTCGAAGAACGTGGCGTGACGCATGTGTTTGGTATTCCGGGGGCGAAGATCGACGCGGTGTTCAATTCGCTGCTGTCGTCGAAGATCGAGACGGTGGTCTGCCGCCACGAGCAGAACGCGGCCTTCATTGCCGGCGGCATCGGCCGCATGACCGGCAAGGCCGGTATCTGCATCGCAACGTCCGGGCCTGGAGTCTCCAACCTCGTGACCGGGCTCGCCACCGCAAATAGCGAGGGCGACCCCGTCCTCGCCCTTGGCGGCGCGGTGGCGGTGGCCGATGCGGACAAGCACATCCATCAGTCGATGGATGCGATCGCGATCATGAAGCCGGTGACGAAATACGCGGTCAGCGTCGGCGCGACCGACCAGATCGCGGAAGTCATGGCCAATGCCTTCCGCGCCGCTGAAGGTGGGCGCGCCGGCGCGAGCTATGTCAACCTGCCGATGGATGTGATGAAGGCGCCGGCGCCGCAGTCGCCGGTGGCGCTGCCGCGCTTCTCCGGTCTCGGCCCTGCCGATCCGGCCGCAGTGGCCGAGGCGGCGCGGCTGATCAACGAAGCTGCCAACCCGGTCGTGCTGCTCGGCATGATGGCGAGCCGGCCGGACGCCGCCGCCGCGCTGCAGCCCTTCCTCAGCAAAGGAAACCTTCCCGTCGTCGGCACCTTTCAGGCGGCCGGCGCGGTCGGAGCGTCGCTGTTCGCGAATTTCGGCGGCCGCGTCGGCCAGCTCGACAATCAGCCGGGCGATGAACTCCTCGACGCGGCGGACCTCATCATCACCGTCGGCTATGAACCGGTCGAGTACTGGCCGCCGGAATGGAACCGGGGAAAGACCCGCGCCATCATCCACATCGACGTGCTGCCCTCGACGCTCGACGCCGACTATCAGCCGCTCATCGAGCTGGTCGGCGACATCGCGCTGACGCTGCAGGCGCTGACGCCTAAGCTCGCGCGCCATGGCACGCCGGCCCTCTCGGCGGCCATGCTGCACAAGATCGACGCGGAACGGCGGCTGCTCACGGAGGGGGCGGCCAAGCGCGGCGGCGTGCCCATCCATCCGCTGCGCCTCGTCCACGATCTGCAGCAGTTCCTTAGCGACGACCTGACCGTCTGCCTCGACATGGGCTCGTTCCATCTCTGGATCGCGCGCTACATGTACAGCTTCCGCCCCCGCCAGCTTCTCATCAGCAATGGCCAGCAGACGCTCGGCGTCGCGCTGCCCTGGGCGATCGCCGCCTCGCTCGTGCGGCCAAGCGAGAAGGTGCTCTCCATCTCCGGCGATGGCGGTTTCCTGTTCTCGGCGATGGAGCTGGAGACGGCCGTGCGCCTCGGCACCAACATCGTGCACATGGTCTGGATCGACGGCAGCTACGACATGGTCAAGATCCAGGAGGAGATGAAATACGGGCGCGGTTCGGGCGTCGAGTTCGGCCCGATCGACTATGTCAAATATGCCGAGGCTTTCGGGGCGAAGGGCGTGATGATCCGCTCGCCCGACGACATCCTTCCCGTCCTGAAAAAGGCATTCGAGACGCCCGGCCCGGTGATCATCGGCGTGCATGTCGACTACAGCGACAATGCCAAGCTGTTCGCCCAGGCCCGGGAGAACGCGTTCCATTGACGCAAGACGGATACTGAACCGTGTCCGGCCCTTCTTTCAGGATGAGGGCCTCCAGCTCGCTGGCGAGATAGGCGGTGAATTCCGCCTCGCTCATTCCCTCCGGCTTCCCGCGATATGGGTCGACCGAATGGTACGGATGACCTACGGCCGCGGCAGGTCGAAGCCCCGTGGCGGTTGGTCGGCCCGGTGAGGCTCCCGGCGCCGGTGGGCGAAAGCGGCGCACACCGGCATGGTACTGAGGAGCGTTTTCCGGATCGTGCAACAGCGACGAGGCACGTTCTGGGCCGCCCCTCCACGCCGGCCTCACCCCGGCGATCACCGTTCCCGCCCGACCGTGGCCAGATAAAGAGCCGGCAGGAAGACCAGTGTGAGCAGTGTGGCCACCATCAGACCGCCCATGATGGCGAAGGCCATGGGGCCCCAGAAGACAGTCGGGGCGATGGGGATCATTCCGAGGACGGTGGAGACTGCGGTGAGCATGATCGGGGTGAAGCGGGCGCAGGCGGCGTCGGTCACCGCCTGCCGTGCCTCCTTGCCGGCAGCGCGCTCGGATTCGATCTGACCTATTAGAATCACAGCGTTTTTTATGATCATGCCGATCAGCGCCAGCACGCCGAGAATGGCGACGAAGCCGAGCGGGCGGCCGGACACCAGCAGTGCGATGACGACGCCGATGAGACCGAGCGGCGCGACGCTGACGACCAGTGCGGTCAGTGAGAACCGCCTGAGCTGGAACATGAGGACGGTGAGCATGATGAGGATCATCACCGGCACCACCGCGATCACCGAGGCGAGCGAGGCTGCGCTTTCCTCCACCGTGCCACCGGTCTCGATCCTGTAGCCCGCCGGCAGCGTCTTCGCCAGCGCGTCGATGGCGGGGGAGAGCTGGTCCACCACCGTCTCCGGCAGCTCGCCCGGTGCGATGTCCGACTGCACGGTGAGCGAGGGCTGCCGGTCGCGGCGCCACACCAGCGGGTAGGTCTGCTCATAGCCGAAGCTGGCGAACTGGCTGAGCGGCACGGTGCGCCCGCCCGGCAGCGGCACTTCCAGCGTGCGCAGCGTGTCGAGCGACACGCGCTGCTCGTCGGTCGCCCGCAGCACCACGTCGACGAGATAGATATCGTCGCGCACCTGCGTCACCGGGGCGCCGGTCACCACCGTGTTCAGCACCGAGCCGATGGCCTCTGTCGACAGGCCGAGCAGCCGCGCCTGGTCCTGATCGACCCGGATGCGGATTTCGCGCGCCGGTTCGATCCAGTCGTAATTCACCGTCCGCGTCAGCGGATCGGCGGCGATGACCTCGGCCAGTTTGAAGGCAATGTCGCGCACCTGCCCGAGATCGGGCCCGACCACCCGGTACTGGATCGGCCAGCCGACCGGCGGGCCGAGTTCCAGCGGCGAGACGCGGCTCACCACATTGGGGAAGTCATTGGCCAGCAGCGTCGCCAGCTTGGCTTCCAGCCGCTGCCGCGCCGCCACATCCTTCGCCACCACCACCGCCTGGCCGAAGAAATCATTCGGCAGCTGCGCGTTGAGCGGCAGATAGAAACGGATCGCGCCGCGCCCGACATAGCCGCTCCAGCGCGCCACGTCCGGGTCGTCGCGTAAGGCGTCGTCGAGCCGCGCCATGGCGCGCTCGGTGGCGTAGATCGAGGCGTTCTGCGGCAGTTGCAGGTCGACCAGCAGCTCGGGCCGGTCGGAGGAGGGGAAGAACTGCCGGGGGATCAGCGGCAGCGCCAGCACGGCAGCGACGAACAGCGCCAGCGTGACGGCGATGGTCACCCAGCGGGCGTTCAGCGCGGCGGAGAGCAGGCCGCGATAGAGGCGCATGATCCGGCCCGGCGGGCCGCCCGCCGCCTTTGGCGGCTTCAGGATGACGAGGCCGATCAGCGGCGCGAACACCACCGCCACCAGCCAGGACACCAGCAGCGCGATGGTGACCACCGCGAACAGGCTGAACGTGTATTCGCCGGCCGAGGAGGCGGCGAAACCCACGGGCACGAAGCCGGCAATGGTGACCAGCGTGCCGGCCAGCATGGCGAAGGCATAGGTCTTGAAGGCGAAGACCGCCGCCACTTCCTTGGGCTCGCCAGCGGCGAGGCGCCCGAGCGTGGCGTCGGTCGTGGTCATGGCGTCGTCGACCATCAGCGCCAGCGCGATGATGAGCGCGCCGAGCGAAATGCGCTGCATGTCGATGTGAAGCAGCCACATGATGGCGAACACGCCCGCAAGCGTCAGCGGGATGGTGAGCGCCACCATGAGCCCGGCGCGCACGCCCAGCGCGATGAAACTGACGACAAGGATGATGAGAATGGCCTGCCAGAGCGATTCCATGAATTCGGAGATCGCGCCCGCCACCGTCACCGCCTGATCGGCCACCAGATGCGGCTCGATGCCGAGCGGCAGTTCCGCCGTGATCTTCGCCATGGCCGCGTCGACATTGCGGCCGAGCCGCAAGATATCGCCGCCCTCGCGCATGGCGATGGCCAGGCCGATGGCCGGCTCGCCATTGGTGCGGAACAGCGGGCGCGGCGGGTCGGCATAGCCGCGCCGCACCGTGGCGATGTCGGCGAGCCGCAGCATGCGCCCGTCCACGGCGAAATTGATGTTGGCGATGTCCTGTTCGGAGCCGAAGGCGCCGGTCACGTCGATCACCAGCTTCTCGTCGCCGGTCTGGATGGTGCCGGCGGGCTGCACCACATTCTGCGCCCGCAGCGCCGCCACCAGCGCCGAGCGGTTGATGCCGAGGGCGGCGAGTTCGCGCACCGAGAACTCGACAAAGATCTGCTCGTCCTGTTCGCCCAGCAGCTCCACCTTGGCGACATCGGGAACCAGGAGCAGCTTCGAGCGGGCGGCCTCCACATAGTCGCGCAATTCGCGATGGGTGAATCCGTCGGCGGTGAAGCCGTAGATCAGCCCGAACGTGTCGCCGAATTCGTCGTTGAAACCCGGCCCGACCACGCCGCGCGGCAAAGTGTGGGCCATGTCGCCGATGCTTTTGCGCACATGGTACCAGACATCGGGCACCTCATCGGCCGTGGTGCTGCCCTTGAGGTTGACGAAGATGGTGGTGATGCCCGGGCGGGTATAGCTGCGGATGAAGTCGAGATGCGGCGTTTCCTGCAGCGTGCGTTCCAACCGCTCGGTGACCTGCTGCAGCATGTCCTCGATGCCCGCGCCGGGCCACGCCGCCTGCACCACCATGGTCTTGATGATGAAGGAGGGGTCCTCGGCCCGGCCCAGCCGCGTATAGGCGAACAGCCCGGCGACCACGACCGCCAGCATGAAGAAGATGACCAGCGAGCGCTCGCGGACCGCCCATTCCGAGAGGTTGAACCGCATCACGAGCCCGCCCCGAGCAGGCGGACCTTCTGGCCGGGATGCAGCGCCTGAACGCCGGCGGTGACCACCACCTCGCCCGGGCTGAGCCCGGTCTCGACGCTGATCGACGCCGGGGAGAAGCGGCGCAGCTCGATATTGCGCAGCGCCACCGTGCCGGTTGCCGGATCGACCACCCACACCGCCGGGCGGTCATTGACGGCGGTGAGCGCCGAGGCGGGCAGCTCGATCGCCGCATCGGTGCCGAGTTCGACCCGGCCGACGACGGTGGAGCCGAGCCGCATCGCCGCCGGCGGATTGTCGAGCCCGACCCTCACCCGGAAAGTCCGCGTCACCGGGTCCGCCTGCGGCGCCACTTCGCGCACGCGGCCGGTGGCGGTCACCGTCGGATCGTCGCTCAGCGCGACGGTGATGACAGGGTCCGCCGGCACCGCGCGCAGCACATTGGCCGGCACGTCGAACACCGCGTCGCGCCCGCCCTGCCGGGCCAGTTGCAGGATCATCTGCCCGGCCTGCACCACCTCGCCCGGCTCGCCGCCGCGCGCCGTCACCGTACCGGCGGCATCGGCGACGAGTTCGGTGTAGCTGACATTGTCCTGCGCGATCTTGAGCTGGGCCTCGGCATTGTCCACCCCGGACTGGGCCGCCTGCAGCGCGGTGCGGGCGGCATCGTGACTGGCCTGGGTGGTGAAGCCGTTGCGCAGCAATTGCTCCTGCCGCTCGAACGTGTTGGCGGCGGTGACGAGCTGGCTTTCCGCCGCTGCCAGCGCGGCCTGCGCCGAGCGGCGCGCGTTGAGCGCGTTCTGCGGGTCGAGCCGGGCGACCACCTGCCCGGCCTTGACGACATCGCCGACATTGGCGCTGCGCTCGATCATCCGGCCGGAAACGCGGAAGGCGAGGGCGGCCTCGTCCTGTGCCTGCACATCGCCGGTGAAACTCGCCACCTGACCGCCGACGCCCTTCTCCACCGTGACGACCCGCACCGGACGGGGCGCCGGCGCCTCCGCTTCCGGCTCCGCACCGCAACCGGCAAGGGCGAGGCTGGCGGCGAGAATCGCGGCGATCAACAGGGGGCTGGCCGTCATCGGGATGCACCTTCGCTGTCCGGCTGTGCCGCAACGCCACGGCGCTACGGGAGGGGGAACCCGCCATTGGATACCCGCTCACGTGACCGAGCGGCAACCACTATACGCGCGGGCGCGCACCGCGACACGGGCCGAGCGTCCCCAATACAGGCGTTTCATCCCATCCCTTCGACGGAGGAAGCGACAGGCGGGACAGCGGCCGCGTCAGAAGCTCCCCAGCACCGAGCCGAGCCCGATGACCGCCACCAGCGCCAGAAGCGCGCCGACAATCGCGACCATGACGATGTCGCGGTAGCTTTCCCTCGGCGTCACCCCGCAGACGGCGAGCAGCGTCACCACCGCCCCGCTATGCGGCAGGCTGTCGAGCGTGCCGGCGCTCATCACGGCGACGCGGTGCAGCAGCGCCGGCTCGATACCGAGCGCCCCCGCGCGCTCCAGAAACACCGGGCCGAGCGCGTCGAGCGCGATGGTGAGCCCGCCCGAGGCCGAGCCGGTGAGCGCGGCGAGGATGTTGACCGCCACCGCCAATGACACCAAGGGCCCGCCGCCAATGGACAGAACCCAGTCGCGCACCAGCGCGAAGGCCGGCAGCGCCGCCACCACGGCGCCGAAGCCGACGAGGCTCGCCACCGAGAAGATCGGCAGCACCGAGGCATTGGCGCCGGCATCCATGGTCTCGCGCAGCTTGGGCAGGCGGCGCCGGTTGAGGAGGAGCGTCGCCGCGATGGCGACGATCAGCGCCACCGCCACCGACCACACGCCGCTGACCGCCGACAGGGGAATGCCGCCCCAGCGTTCCTCGGCGAGAAAGCCGACATCGAGGCGCGGCAGCACGGCGAAGGACATGACGAGATTGACCAGGATCACCAGCCCCAGCGGCAGCGCGGCGACCGCGATGGACGGGCGCGCGGCGCTCTGGTGGCCATGGGTGATCTCCGCCGGATCGAATTCGCGCGCCGTGCTGGCCCGCTCGCGCAGCACCGGGTCGTCGAGATGGGCATTCACCCCGGCGCCGGCATCGCCGAAGCCCTCGCCCGCCCGCCGTGCCGCCGCCTCGGCGCGGGCGAGCCACCACAGGCCGAAGCCGAGCATGATCGCGGAGGCGATGATGCCGAGCCCGGGCGCGGCGAAGGCGGTGGTGCCGAAGAACGGCATGGGAATGGCGTTCTGGATCGCCGGCGTGCCGGGCAGCGCCATCATGGTGAAGGTGAAGGTGCCGAGCGCGATTGCCGGCGCCATCAGCCGGCGGGGAATGTCGGCGGCGCGGAACAGCGCCTGCGCCATCGGCGCCAGCACGAACAGGGCGACGAACAGGCTCACCCCGCCATAGGTGACGATAGCGCCCGCCAGCACCACGGCGAGGATGGCGCGGCGCGGGCCGAGCGTCGCCGTCATGAAATCGGCGATGGCGGCGACCGAGCCGGAATCCTCCATCAGCTTGCCGAACAGCGCGCCGAGCAGGAACAGCGGAAAGAACTGCCCGACAAAGCTCGCCGCGCTGCCCATGAAGGTCTGGGTCCAGCTGGCGAGCAGCGGCTCGCCCGACAGCAGCGCGGCCGTCAGCGCCGCCAGCGGCGCCAGCAAGAGGACGCTCCAGCCGCGATAGGCGAAGCCGACCAGCAGGCCGAGACCGAGCAGAATGCCGAGGAGGCCCATGGCTCACACCCCTTCGAGCAGCACGTCGAGATCGACGGAAGACCGCGCGCCGATATTACCCGCGTTCGCCTCCAGGAAGGCATCGGCCGCCTTGCGGCCCTCCGCGCGCAGCATGCTGAGAAATTCCCATTCGGCGTTGAGCTTCGACGAATAGCCGAGCGTGTCCATGATCGAATTGCGCACCAGATGGATCCGCATCTTCGCCCATTGCGCCCCCTCGCTGTTGCCGGGATCGGCGACCTGCCGCAGCAGGGCGATCATCCGCAATTCCTTGAGCAGAACGGCGTTGAACGAGACTTCGTTCAGCCGGTTGAGGATTTCCGGCGCGCTGCGCGGCGTGCCGGGGCGCTCCACCGGGTTGATCGGGATGAGGATGGTGTCGTCGGATTTCAGCTCGCGCACCAGCGGCGTCATGGTCGGGTTGCCGGAATAACCCCCGTCCCAATAGCTCTCGCCCTCGATCTCCACCGCCTGGAACAGAGTGGGCAGGCAGGCGGAAGCCAGCAGCACGTCCGGCGTGATCTCGGCATTGCGGAACACCCGGCCGCGCCCGGTGCGCACATTGGTGGCGGTGATGAACAGCTTGACCGGCGAAGCCCGCAGCCGCTCGAAGTCGATCGCCTTTTCCAGCACCGCGCGCAGCGGGTTGCCGGCGCCGGGATTGAGATCATAGGGCGAATAGAGCCGCGACATCAGATCCATGGTGACGAAGAGCGGCGAATGGTCGAGTGTCCAGCGCCCGAGCAGCACGTCGAGCGGCCCGCGCTGGAACGGGCTGAAGCGCGCCGCCTCGGCGACATGGCGCCAATAGGTGTCGAGCGCCGCGCGCGCCCCCGCCCGCCCGCCGGCGGCGTAGCCATCCGCCAGCACCGCCGCGTTCATCGCCCCGGCCGAGGTGCCGGAAATGCCTTCGATCTCCAGCCACTCCTCTTCCAGCAGCCGGTCCAGCACGCCCCAGGTGAAGGCGCCATGCGAGCCGCCGCCCTGCAGAGCGAGGTCGACGAGAACCGGGGCGCGCCCTGTGCTGGCGTCCAAATCCGGAGCCTTGCGCGTCTGTCGGCGGGGCGCAGCGGAGGTGGAACGTCGCATAGGCGCCGCCTTATCTGGACCGGACAGGGTGTATCGGTAACAGCCGCCGTGTTGCGCCGCAACATCCCATGTTACCGGGCGCTCTCGATCATCGACTGCGACCAGTCTTGCAGGAATCGCTTGCGGCGGGCCGCGTCCTGCACGGCCAGAAGCGCCGGGCCGACGGTGATCGGGCGGGCGATGCCCGATGTCACCACATCCGGCCCCTCGATGCCGGGCGGCGCGGAGCCGTCGAGCCCGAAGAAGAAGGACTGGCTGCGCCCGACGGACTGGCCGCGCTCCGACAGCAGATAGTTGACGAAGCGGGACGCCAATGACGGGTTCGGCGCCCGCACCGGCACCATGGCGCCGCGGCTGAGAACCAGCGTGTAGTCGGCCGGCATGACGATGCCGATGGGCTGGCCGCGCCGCACCCGCTCATAGGCATAGGAGCCCAGCATATTGTAGCCGATGAGCAGGCGGCCCGCCGCGACCTCGTCCAGTATCTGCGAAGTGCAGCAGCGCACCACCACCTGCGCGCGGCCCAGGCTTTCCAGCAGCCGGCCATAGGTGGTCGTGGTCTGCCGCGCATCGTTGAACGCCAGCAAATAGCCGATGCCGGACAGCCGGATATCATAGGTGCCGACCCGCCCGCGATAACGCTCGGGGTCCCGCCGCAGCAGTTCCGCGAGTTCGAGATGCGTGCCCGGCACGTCGGCCCCGGAGAGGCTGTCGCGGTTATAGACCATGACGATCGGCTCGAAAGTGAAGCCGAAGACCTCGTCGCGCCAGTTGGCCCAGCGCGGGGCGCGTCCGAGATCCGTCCCTTCGATGCGCTGGGCGCAGCCATCATTGGCGAGCTTCACCAGCTGGTCCACCGAAGAGGACAGGAGGACATCGCCGAGCGCGCCGCCTTCGGCGCAGATGCGGGCGGCGGTCGAGAACAGGTCGTTGGTGACATATTCGACGATCTCGACCGTGGTGCCGGGCGCGAGCTGCTGGAAATCGCGGATCAACGGTTCCAGGGCATAAAGATCCGTCGCCGCGTGGATCGACAGCGTGTCCACCGGCGCGGCGAGAGGCGGGAACCGTGTGACGGTCTGCGCCTCGGCACAGGCGACGGCAAAGGTGAGGGCAAAAGCGAGCGCACAGGCAAAAGCGAAGGCGCGGGCGACGACTCTCGCAAGACGGGTCATGTTCCCTCCGCCGGGTTGTGGGACAGCGACATCACCACGACGAAACCGAAGGTGCCTTTTTCCACGAAGGACAGCGCGCCGCCATGCGCGGCCAGCACCTCCGCGGCGATGGACAGGCCAAGCCCCGAACCCTTGCCATCCGACGACGGCGAGCCGAAGCGCTGGACCACGCGCGCCCATCGGTCCCGTGCAATGCCCGGCCCATCGTCCTCGACCTCGACAATCGCCCGGTCGTCCCGCGCCAGCAGCCGTACGGTGAGGCGGGACGCGGCGCCGTGGCGGACGGCATTGTCGAGAATGTTCTTGATCGCCTCCGCCAGATTGACCGGATCGCCGCTGACGATGAGCGGCGCCGGCGGGGCGTGCAGGGTGACGAGAATATCCCGCTCCAGCGTGTCGGGAATAGCGGCGTCGAGCGCCCGCCGCGTCAGTTCGGTCAGGTCGACGGCGGAATTGGCGATGGCGCGCTCTCGGTGCGCCACCATGGCGTGGCTGAGCAGCTGGTTGGTCAGCCGCGACAATTGCCGCGTGCGCGACTGGATGCGGGCGAGATGCTTGCGGCCGGCCGGCGCCACCTCGTCGCCCGACAGCAATTCGACCTGCGCCTCCAGCGCGGCGAGCGGGGTGCGCAGCTGGTGCGCGGCGTCGGCGATGAATTGCTGCATCAGTTCCACCCGGATGCGCAGCCGCTCGATAAAGCCGTTGATCTCGGCGATGAAGGGCGCGAGTTCGCGCGGGGTCGACACGTCGATCAGGGTGAGGTCCAGCGGGTCGCGCTGGCGGATGGCCGCTTCCAGCCGCGCGATGGGTGCCAGCGCCCGGCGTACGGCGAAGATCATGCCGCCAATGGCGATGAGGCCCATGGCGCCCACCAATATGAAGGAGCGGAAGGTGAGATCGCGCGCCAGGGCGCGGCGGGCCTCGACCGTCTGCGCCACGATCACCACCGCCTCGCCGCGCATCTGCGGATCGTCCAAACGGCGGGAAACCCGTGCCACCCGCACGATCTCGCCGCCGAAACGGGCGTCCTCCACCACGGCCTTGTCCGGCTTCTGAGCCCCGGCGGCGGGATCGTCGAGGCTCTCATAGCCGGTGAGTGTCTCCCCCGCAGGATCGAGCACGCGGTAGAAGATGCGGTCGCGGTCGGAGAGGGCGAGAAGTTCGAAGGCGGAGACGGGAAGCTCGATTTCCGGCTGGCCGTCCTGCACCTGGATCGCGTCGGCGATCTGGTAGGCGGCGCCGAGCAGCAGCCGGTCATAGGCCTCGTCCGCCGCCTCGCGGGCCGAGTACCAGGCAGCGGTCATCAGCACCGCCGCGCCGAACGCCAGAACGAGTGCGATCAGCACGAACAGGCGGATGAACAGCGAAGGTTCACGCCGAACCATCGATCACCATCTGGTAGCCGAAGCCGCGCACGGTGACGATCTGCGCCCGCGCGCCCTCGATCTTGCGGCGCAGCCGGCCGACATAAAGCTCCACCGCGTTCGGGCCCGGCGCCTCGTCATGGCCGAACATGCGGTCGAGGAGTTCATCCTTGCCGAAGATCCGCCCGGGACGCGACGACAGGATCTCCAGCAGAGTCAGTTCCCGCCGCTTGAGGTGCACCTCGCAATCGCCCACGCGCACCATGCGGGTCAGGCGGTCGATGCTGATATCGCCGCAGCGCAGAAGATTGGTCGCCTCGCCGCCATTGCGCCGGATCAGCGCGCGCACCCGCGCTTCCAGCTCGCGGAAGTCGAAGGGTTTGACCAGATAATCGTCGGCGCCGATGTCCAGCGCGTCCACCCGGTCCTCCACCCGCGAGCGGGCGGTGAGGATCAGCACCGGCGTCGTCGAGCCGCGCGCCCGCAGGCGCGACAGGATTTCGAAGCCGTCGAGGCCCGGCAGCATCACGTCGAGGATCACGAGGTCATAGCTGGTGCGGCTGAGCACCTCCATGCCGGCCGTGCCGTCCAGCTCCCAGTCGATGGCATGACCGATCCGGCCGAGGCGCGCGACGATGGCCTCGCCGACATCCTTCGTGTCTTCCACCAGCAGGATACGCATCGCTCACCCAGGGCGCGGCGGCGGCCGCAAAGACAGCTGTATGACAGGAATCGGCTCTAGCAAAGCAGCCTCAAGCACCGCGCAGACGGTGTCGTACCCGTGGAGGAACGTCCGGCCGGCGCAGGGTTGCCCCCGCGCGCGCGTCCCGCCTCCGCTGACCTTGATCCGCCGCGCAGATGCGCGGCCGCAGAGTTTTCGGAGGAAACCCGCAATGAACGCTCTTCTCAAGACCTTCGCGCTTGCCGGCCTGGTCGGCACGCTGATGACCGGCGCCGCCGCCGCCCTGCCGCAGAAGACCGAATGCCTCGCCGGCGCCAAGCCGGGCGGCGGCTTCGACGTGACCTGCCGCCTCGCCGCCAATTCGCTGCTCGCCGCCAAGCTGATCGAGCAGCCCATGGTCGTCACCTATATGGAAGGCGGCGTCGGCGCCATCGCCTATAACCATGTCGTCGGCAAGCGCGCCGCCGATCCGAGCCTGATCGTCGCGGCCTCCACCGGCTCGGCGCTGCTCCTCGCCCAGGGCAAGTTCGGCAGCCATGACGAGAACGCGGTGCGCTGGATCGGCGCGCTGGGCGCGGATTACGGCGTCATCGTCGTCGGCGCGGATTCGCCCTACAAGACGCTGAAGGAACTCTCGGACGCCTATGCCGCCAATCCCACCGCCTTCCCCATCGGCGGCGGCGGTGCCGTCGGCAGCCAGGACTGGATGAAGGCCGCGCTGATCGCCAAGGGCGCCGGGCAGGACCCGAAGAAGATGCGCTATGTCGCGCTCGAAGGCGGCGGTGCGGTGCTGACCTCGCTGGAAGGCGGCCATATCAAGATCGGCGCCGGCGACGCCTCGGAAATGGTCAAGCATCACCTCGCCGGCAAGGTGCGCATTCTCGCCGTCATGTCGCCGGAGCGCCTGCCGGGCGACCTCGCCAACATCCCGACCACCCGCGAGCAGGGCTATGACTTCGACTGGGTGATCTGGCGCGGCTACTACACCGGCGGCAAGGTGAGCGATGCGGACTATGCTGCCTGGACCGACACCTTCCAGAAGCTGGTGCAGACCCCGGAGTTCAAGACCGAGCTCGCCGCCCGCGGCCTGTTTCCCTACACCCTCATCGGCGCCGAGTTCGACGCCAAGGTGAAGAGCGACGTGCAGCGCTTCAAGACGCTGGCCAAGGAAGCCGGTCTCTGATCGCGCCCCGCTGAGCCACGCGGCCTCGCCACGCGCGGGGCCGCGCCCTGACCTGTGCCGGGAGACACGCCATGGATGCCCCCAAACACCCCGCCGCGGGGCCGCTGAGCAATCGGATCGCGGCGCTCGTGCTGCTCGCCTTCAGTGTGATCTACGGCGTCGCCGGCAGCGGGATCGACTACGCCTTCTCCTCCGACCCGCTCGGCCCGCGCGTGTTCCCGGTGCTGCTGGCGCTGCTGCTCGGCGCCTTCTCGCTGATCTATCTCTTCGTGCCTGGCCAGGCCGAGAGCTGGCCGCAGGGCACGGTGCTGATGCGCTGCCTCGCCTTGCCGGTGCTGGTGCTGGTCGCCGCGCTGCTGTTCGAGCCGCTGGGCTTTGCCGCCTCGATCTTCGTCATGACCACCGGCGTCGGCCGGATTTTCGGTGCCTCCTGGCGCGCCTCGCTGATCGGCGGGCTGGTGCAGGCGGCGCTGTGGTACGTGATCTTCGGCTATCTGCTCGACGTCTATCTTCCTGTCGGCGACCTCTTCGCCGCCTCGCGCCGGGGCTAGCACCGCCATGAATCTCGATTATCTCTGGACCGGCTTTTCCGTCGCGCTGAGCTGGCAGAACCTGCTGATCGGCCTGATCGGCTGCTTCCTCGGCACGATCATCGGCGCGCTGCCGGCGATCGGACCGATCAACGGCATCGCGCTGCTGCTGCCCATCGCCTACACGCTCGGCCTGCCGCCGGAGAGCACGATGATCCTGCTCGCCGCCATCTATTCCGGCTCGGAATATGGCGGACGCATCTCCTCCATCCTGCTCAATGTGCCGGGCGACGCCGGCGCGGTGATGACCGCGCTCGACGGCAACCCGCTGGCGCGTCAGGGCCGCGCGGGCGAGGCGCTGATGATCAGTGGCTTGTCCTCCTTCGTCGGCGGCATCATCGGCGTGCTCGGGCTCACCTTGTTCGCCCCGTTCCTCGCCAGCCTCGCCGTCGGCTTCGGCCCGGCCGAGTATTTCGTGCTGATGGTGTTCGCCTTCGCCACGCTGGGCTCGATGGTCGGCAGCCAGCCGGTCAAGACGATGATCGGCTGCGTGCTCGGGCTGATGCTGGCAACCGTCGGCCTTGACGCCACCTCGGGCGCTTATCGCTTCACCTTCGACAGTCCGGAGCTCGGCGACGGCATCGACTTCGTCGTGCTGGTGATCGGCCTGTTCTCGATTTCCGAGGCCATGCTGATGCTGGAGAGCCACGCCACCGGCAGCTCGATCATCGGCAAGGTCGGGCGCAGTTTCGTGCGCTGGAAAGACGTGGTCTTCACCACCGGCGCGACACTGCGCGGCTCGATCATCGGCTTCGTCGTCGGCGTGCTTCCCGGCACCGGCGCCTCGGTGGCGAGCGCGGTGTCCTACACGCTGGAAAAGCGCGTCTCCGACCGTGACGGCACCTTCGGCAAGGGCGACATGCGCGGCCTCGCCTCGCCGGAAGCGGCGAATAATTCCTGCGCCGCCGGCGCCTTCGTGCCGATGCTCACCCTCGGTGTGCCCGGCAGCGGCACCACGGCGGTCATGCTCGGCGCGCTGATGCTCTACAACATCCAGCCCGGCCCGCAGCTCTTCGCCGAACGCCCGGAAATCGTCGGCGGCCTCATCGCCTCGCTCTATATCGGCAATGTGCTGCTGCTGCTGCTGAACATCCCGTTCGTGGGCATCTTCTCGCGCCTGCTGCTGCTGCCGAACTGGATTTTGGTGCCCGGCATCCTGGTCCTGTCCATTGTCGGCGTCTACTCGACCCATGCGAGCGTGGAATCGATCATGCTCATGCTGGGTGTCGGCGTGCTCGGCTGGCTGCTGCGCAAGCTCGGCTTCGACATGGCGCCGATCATCCTCGGTTTCGTGCTCGGCCGGGTGATGGAAGTGAACCTGCGCAACGCGCTGGCGATCAGCGGCGGGGAACTCGGCATCCTGTTCCAGAGCAACATCTCGCTCATCCTGTGGGTACTGGCCCTCTTCGTCGCGGTGGGGCCGTGGGCGCTGCAGCGCTGGTCGCGTCGCGGCAAGTCACCGGGCATGACGGAGTGAGGATGAGCGACGACCCGCACGCGGCAGTGTGACGGAGACGGGCGGGCACGGCGAGCGCCGTGCCCGCCGGCGGCCCGGCTGGCGATTGTGCGGGACAAGCGGACCTCGCCGTCGCGTGGCCAGCATCCGGCCAGAGCGCAGCTCCAGTTCCGGCGCGCGCGCGTCAGGTCACCGTGACCCAGAGCTTGCGCACCGTTTCAACCGTTTCCCAGGTGCCGACGAAGCCGGGGCGCATCACGAACGTATCGCCCGCGGTGAAGCGGCGGGCCGCGCCGCCCTCCTCGGTCAGGATGACCGTACCGGAGAGGATGGTGCAATACTCCCAGGTTTCGCCCTTGATCGAGCGGGTGACGCCGGGTGTCGCTTCCCAGATGCCGGTGTGGATGCCGCCATGCGCGGCTGCCGCCATTTCCCAGGTCCGGTAGCTCGGATCGCCGGCAATCAGCCGTTCCGGGGCGGCCTTGCTCTGTTCCGGCGCACCGGGATTGGCGAGGTCGAAGACGACGAGATGGCTCATGGGGGCCGGTCCAAGGTTGAGGGGAAGAAGGGACGCGCTCAGCGCCGCTCGGAGAGGAAGGCGGCGATGCGCTCGGCGATCATGATGGTTGGCATGTTGGTGTTGGCGCGGGGGATGGACGGCATCAGCGACGCGTCGGCCACATGCAGGCCCTCCACACCGAACACGGCGCCGGCCGGCGAGGTCACGGCCTGCGGATCGCCGGCGCGCCCCATGCGGCAGGTGCCGGAGGGGTGCCAGGTTCCGCCGACATTCGTCCGTACAAAGTCGGCAAGCGCGTCGTCATCGGACAACAGCCTGTCCATGCGCACGCCCTGCGTCACCACCGCGTGGACAAGCGCCGCGCGCAGCGGACCGGCGATGTCGAGCAGTGCCGCCAGCGCGCCGCGCTGCGCCGCGTTCCACAGTCCCGGCACCGCGATCCTCGCCACGCGCGGCGTGTAGCTCGCCGGGAACACCACGTCACGGAAACCGTCCATGGCGGGGTCGAGCAGCGCGTGCGCGCCCATGCGCAGCGCCGATGTCAGGCGGACGAGATCGCGCTCGTCGCTCAGCATGCGGAAATCGACGTCCGGCTCGACGCGGGGATCGGCCGAAGCGAGCCGCAGGAAGCCGCGCGAATAGGATTTGTTCACCCAGAAGAACAGGCTGCCGGTGCGCTGCCCCACTGCGTGCCAGCCGGCGCGCGAGAGAATAGCGGCGTGCATGTCGCCGGTCGGCGTTCCCGGCAGGCCCGAGGAATAGCGCCAGATCGCCTGCTCATGGTGCTCGCCCGGATTGCGCTCGCGCGCGCCGGGCGGCAGCCAGGTGGCCACCGCGATCGAGGGATGTTCCATCAGGTTGCGACCGACGCCCCGCCGGTCGGCGACGACCGGAATGCCGAGCGCGCGCAGTTCCTCCGCCGGCCCGATACCCGCGCGCAGCAGCAGCGCAGGCGAATGGATGGCGCCGGCCGCGAGCACGACCCGCCGCGCCGCGATGGCAAAGCGCCGGCCCCCTTCCGCCTCGACCTCGGCACCGACGGCCCGCGTGCCCTCCAGCAGGAGGCGGGTCGCGGCATGGCCGGTGAGGATTTTCAGATTGGGGCGCCGCCGGACCTCCGGCGTGAGATAGGCGAGCGAGGTGGGCTGGCGCTCGCCCTTGTCGTCGACAGCCACCACGCCGCGAAAGGTGCCGTCTTCCCACGGGCCGTTCTGGTCCGGCCGGATCGGATGGCCGCGACCGTCCAGCGTCGTCATCACGCGGTGGACGAAGGGCGAAATCTGGGCGTCACCGATGCGACGCACCACGAGGGGGCCATCGGTCCCGTGCAGCGGGCCGTCACAATCGCGGTCGGCCTCCATGGCCCGGAACACCGGCAGGCAGGCTTCCCAGTTCCACCCCTGCGCGCCGAGGTCCTCCCATTCGTCATAGTCCCCGGGCGCGCCGCGATTGGCCATCAGGGCGTTGATCGCCGAGCCGCCGCCGAGGAGGCGGGCCTGCTCATAGCGCCGTGGCCGGCGGCCGGCATTGCGCGCCGCGTCCCCCATCAGCGCCGTCAGGCCGCTCCATATGTTGGTGGTGTCGAGATAGGCGCGGCCGGGATAGCGGGCGCGCACATCGGCCGGAATGTCGCCCGCCGCGACGTTGCGGCCGGCTTCGACAAGGATGACATCGCGCTGCGGGTCTTCGGAAAGCCGCGCGGCCAGAACGCAGCCGGCCGAGCCGCCGCCAAGAATCAAGGTGTCGGTGTTCATGAGGCGGTGTTCTGTCTGGGGTCGCGGCGCGCGCTGAGCGCGACCAGCATCACCACGAGGAACGAGACGGCGGTGAGCAGCGTGCTGATCGAGGCGATCGTCGGGTCGATCTCGTCGCGCAGGGCGGTGAACATGCGCTTGGTCAGCGTCTGGTACTGTCCACCGGAAATGAACAGCGCCACCACGGTCTCGTCCAACGCCGAAATGAAGGCGAAGAGCAGGCCGGTGATCACGCTCGGGCGGATCTGCGGCAGCGTGACGATGAAGAAGGTGCGCAGCCGGTTCATGCCGAGGCTGCGCGAGACCATCTCCTGCGCCGGATCGAACTTGCGCAGCCCCACCAGCACCGAGGTGATGACATAGGGCAGGCCGAGCATGACATTGGCCAGGATCAGGCCGGTCATGGTCGCCAGCAGGCCGACATTGGCATAGACGAGGAAGACGCCGACGGCGGTGATGACGATCGGCACCACCAGGGGCAGCATCAGCACCACCTGCAGGCTGCGCGCCAGCCGCGAATTGGCGAGGTTGAGCGCATAGGCGGCGGCGGTTCCCATCACCGTGGCGATGATGGCGCTCGACACGGCGACGATGAGGCTGACGCGCGTCGCCTGCATCCAGGCGGAACTGGTGAAATAGGCCTCGTACCAGCGCAGCGACCAGGAGGGAGGCGGAAAGGCGAGGAAGCGCGCGCCGGAGAACGACATCGGCACGATGATGACCACGGGGATCATCAGCCACACCAGGACGAGGCCGACGAAGACGCGCAGCAGGATCTTCGGGACGTTCATCACCGCGCTCCCATGATGCGCTCGAACGGGATCACGAAGCTGGCGAGCCGGAAGATGAAGAACACGCAGGCCAGCAGCACCACGCTGATCGAGGAGGCCGCGCCCCATTCGTTGTAGACCTCGATATTGCGCGACACCAGCATGGAGACCATGTAGGTCCGCCCGCCGCCCAGCAGTTCCGGCGTGATGTAGAAGCCGAGCGTCAGCACGAAGACCAGCACCATTCCGGCGACGACACCGGGCAGCGACAGCGGCAGGAACACGCGCAGGAACACGTGCAGCGGCGTGCCGCCGAGGCTGGAGCCCGCCATGGTCAGTTCGGGCGGAATCTTCTGCATGGTGGCGTAGAGCGGCAGCACCATGAAGGGCAGCAGGATGTGCACGGTCGCGACGATGGTGCCGAACTCGTTGTTGACCAGCGTGAGCGGGGCGTCGATGAACCCCAGTTCGGTGAAGGCGGTGTTCACCAGGCCGCGCCGCTGCAGCAGGATCAGCCAGGCATAGGCGCGCACGAGGACGCTGGTCCAGAACGGCAGCACCACCATTGCCAGGATGACGAGGCTCCACAGCCGGGAGGCCCCCGCCGCCACATAGGCGACGGGGTAGCCGAGGACGAGCGCCGCGGCCGTCACGATGAAGGCCATGCGGAAGGTCTGCAGGAAGGTCATCCAGTAGACATCGTCGGTGAAGACCCGTGCGTAATGCGCCAGGGTGAACCCGTCCCCCTGCCGCACCGACTGCCAGGCCAGCCAGCCGAGCGGCAGGATCAGCAGGCCGCCGACCACGGCCAGCGCCGGCGCCAGCAGCAGCAGGACGAGGCGGCGCTCACGCCGCTGATGGGCGAGTGACGGGTTGACCGACGATGTCGACATGGAAGCCTCCTCGCGCGCAACCGCTCACTTCTGGATGAAGGACGCCCAGCGCTTCTGCGCCTCCTCGCCCGCCGGCGAGCTCCACCACGCCACCGAGATCAGAACCTGCTTGGCGGCATTCTCCGGCGAACTCGGCATCTGCGCGGCGCGCTCGGGCGAGATCTTGCCGGTCTTGTAGGCGGCGGGGTTGCCCGGGCCGTAATCGATGTAGGCCGGGAAGTTCGCCTGGATGTCGGGCGAGATCGCCGCGTTCAGGAACTTGTACGAGGTGTCCAGATTGGGGGCGCCCTTGAGGATGCAGAGCGAGGTTTCCTGCAGGAAGCCCTGGTTGAATGTGTAGCCGATCGGCGCGCCTTCCTTGATCACCGCCGTCACGCGGCCGTTCCACGCCATCTCCATGTCGATTTCGCCATCGGCGAGAAGCTGCGCCGACTGGGCACCCGAGGTCCACCACACGGTGACATGGGGTTTCAGTTCCTCCAGCTTCTTGAAGGCCCGGTCGACATCGAGCGGGTAGAGCTTGTCGGCCGGCACCCCGTCCGCCAGCAGCGCGGCCTCCAGCGTCGCCATCGGATGGCTGCGCAGCGCCCGCGTGCCGGGGAACTTCTTCACGTCCCAGAAGTCGGCCCAGGTCTTCGGGCCGTTCTCGCCGTATTTCTTTTTGTTGAACGCCAGCACCGATGAGTAGAACTCGTAGGGAACCGAATAGGCCGTCTTGTACTCTGCGGGGATGTCGGCCGCGTTGGGCAATTTCGCGAAGTCGAGCTTCTCGATCATGCCCTGCTCGCCGCCGCGGATGCAGTCCTTGGTCGGCGTGTCGATCACATCCCACACCGGCTTGCCGGTCGCGGTCTGGGTCTTCAGCACCGGCCAGGCGTCGGGCGAGGAATCCTGGTTGATGGTGATGCCGAGCAGCTTGGCCACCGGATCGAGGATGGCCTTGGTCTGGGCCTCCTGATAGGCGCCGCCCTGGGAGACGAAGGTGATCTGTTCGGCCGAGGCGGCCGCAGCCGACAGCAGCAGCGCCGCCATGATGATCGGGGTCGAGAGTGTCACGCGCATTTCCGGTTCTCCTCTGGTCATTTTTATCGGCCGCTGGCGTCAGTGTGGCGATGGTCGCGGCGCGTCATCGCCCTATGGCATCGAGGAACTGGTACCAGCCCGCGACCAGGCGCACGGCGGGCTCGCGCAGTCCGTAGAACGGGATGGGGTGCAGCGGCTGGCGCGTCAGCAGGCCGAGATCCGGCGTGCCGCCGGTCACCAGCGCGGCGACGTGGCGGCCGATGCCGGAGGCAAGGGCGACGCCGGTGCCGTTGTAGCCGACGCAGTAGACGACGCGCTCATCCAGCCGGCCGAGATGGGGCAGGCTGTCGAGCGTCATCGCCACCAGGCCCGACCAGCGATGCTGCACCTTCACCGTGACAAGCTCGGGAAACTGCCGCACCATGGCCTTCTCCAGCGCGGCGAAGGCGGAATCGGTGTCGGTCTTGCCGAAGGCGCCGCGCCCGCCATACAGCAGCCGGTCGCCGGATTTCCGGAACCAGCGCATCATGCGCCGCGTCTCGGTGTAGCTGCGGCCGGTGGAGAGCAGGCCCGCACCCGGCGTGCCCGCCAGCGGTTCGGTCGCGATCATCGCCGAGCGGAACGGGATGATCGCCTTGCGCACCGGCGCCGTTGCCGGCGTCAGGTCGGAATAGGAGTTGGTGGCGATCACGAGCTGACGCGCATTGATGCGTCCGGCCGGCGTCTCGACGACCACGCCCGTGCCGTCGCGGCCGAAGCGGGTGACGGGCGTGGCCTCATGGATGGCGATGCCCTCGGCCTTCAGCCCCGCCGCCAGCCCCAGGACAAAGTTCAGCGGATGGATGACCCCGCCATGGGTGCTGAGCATGCCGCCGGTGAAGCCGCGCGAACCGGTCTCCGCCGTCACCTCCCCGGCGCTCAGGATCGATATGCCGCGATCGCCCAGCGTCTCGCGCAGCCACGCCGCCTCGCTCTTCAGCACGTCGAGCGTGTGCGCATTATGGGCGCAGCGCAGCGACCCCGAGGGCCGGTAGTCCGCGCCCTCGATGCCAAGCTCATCGACGAGGCGCCCGACATGCTCGACCGCCTCAAGGCCGAGAGCGTGCATGCTGCGGGCGGTGTCGAGGCCGTAGCGCGCGGCGATGTCCTTGAAGCCGGTGCGGTACTTGCCGGACACCACGCCGCCATTGCGCCCGCTCGCCCCCCAGCCGATGCGGTTCGCTTCGAGCACCACCGGCGACAGGCCGGCCTTGGCGAGATAGCGCGCCGTGGAGAGGCCGGTATAGCCGCCGCCGATGATGGCGACGTCAAAGGACTGGTCGCCCGACAGGGGGCCCATCTCCGGCCGAGCGACCGAGGTCGCCCGCCAGAGGGAGTCGATGTCGGCCGGGGTGCGGCGGTTGCCCATGGCTGGTGCGCTCGCTCTCAGGCGGCCGCGCGGGCGTCGGCGAGTTCCGCGTCCACCGCGTCGGCGAGCTGCTTCAGCGAGGAGAAGTGATAATCCGGCTTAGTCAGCACCTTGGGGTCCGGCGTGCCGCCGAAGCCCTTCAGGCCCTGGCGCCGCTCGATCCAGCAGGTGACATAGCCCTCGGCCTTGGCGACGCCGATATCATGATGCTGGCTCTGCGCCACATGCAGGATTTCGCACTGCTGGAAGCCGAGCGCCGACAGGCGGCCCTTATTGTAGGCGAAGAACCGCGGGTCCGGCTTCGCGCAACCCGTCTCGTCGCAGGTGACACCGTCATGGAACGGGTTGCCGAGCGTCGCCGCATAGGCGGAGAAGGCGGTGCGGTCCGCATTGGTCATGGCGACGAGGCGGAAGTTCTTGCGGAGCCGGCGAAGGGCCTCGACGGAATCGGCGAAGGCCGGCCAGCGCAGCACCGCGAGCTGGAACGCCTCGGCGGTGGCCTCGTCGTTCTGGAACCCGCATTCATTGGCGAGCGAGAGATAGACATCCTTCATGGCGAAGGAGGAACGCCCGTAGAACTTGTCGCGCCCGCGCTTATAGGGCTCGAAGATCTCATCGTCGCTGGCCGCGGCGGCCTTGGGGCCGCCGAGCGCACGCACCGCGCTCAGGACACCCGTCTCGAAGTCGATCAGCGTGCCGACGACATCGAAGGTCATGACCTTGAAATCGGTGAACTTCATTTTCTTCGTTCCTTGTTGGCAGGTAGCGGGAAGAGGGGTCAGCGGGCGGGCGGCACGACGATGGTGTCGTCCGGATGGATGGCGACGGCGATGCGCTGCCCGGGTTGTTTCAGCAGCGATCGGCCCTGATGGTTGCTCGGCACCCTCAGGCTGAGCCGCGCCCCGCGGTCCAGCTGCAGGAAGATGCGGATGCTCTCGCCCTGATAGAGGGTCTCGGTCACGACGCCGCTCAGCACATTGACCGCCCCGGGCGCGTCGTCCGGGACGACGGTGAGCTTTTCGGAATGGACGACGAGGAACAGCTCCGCCGCGTTCGGCACCGGGCGCGCACAGACGAGGCGCGTGCCGTCGAGATCGACCGCGCCATCGTCGATGCGCCGGACCGGCAGCAGCGTCGCCTCGCCGATGAAGCCGGCGACGAAGGCATCCGCCGGCGTGTCGTGCAGCCGCTCCGGCGTATCGACCTGGACCAGCTGGCCCTTGTTCATCACGGCGATGCGGTCGCTCATGGTCAGGGCTTCGCGCTGGTCGTGCGTCACATAGATCATCGTCGCCGCAAGCTTGCGGTGGAGATGCTTGAGCTCGATCTGCATCGTCTCGCGCAGCTGCTTGTCGAGGGCGGAAAGCGGCTCGTCCATCAGGATCAGGCGCGGCTCGAAGATCATGGCGCGGGCGAGGGCGACGCGCTGGCGCTGGCCGCCGGAAAGCTCATGGATCTTGCGCTCGGCAAAGCCGCCGAGCTCCACCATGTCGAGCGCCGCCTTGAGCTTGGCCGGCCATTCGGATTTCGG